>DAINBR010000053.1:0-12553 GCA_036732865.1 Bacteroidota bacterium
TCAAGTGAAAAATGAATACTCTACATCATCCACCATCACGACATCTCCACCACACACCACACACTCAACGCACGATCGCAAGCCTGCCGATTGCTTCGCTCGCGAAACGGCCGTCCATCGTGCGGACAGTCGTCTTGTACAAATATACGCCATTGGCGACTTTGTCGCCTTCCCGGTCGCGGCCGTCCCACGGAACTCGCACCATCATCTCTCCGACCGATATCGAATGCAGTTGTTGGACCAACCGGCCCGCGATGGTATACACCTTGATTTCCACATCCAGGGGGGACTGCTGATTTTGGCGGAATGTGAACTGGGTCTCGTCGCCGAAAGGATTGGGATAATTGAACATATCGGAAATACTCAGTCGTTCCGACGATTGAACCACAAAGTAGGTTTCGGCCGACGCGGAATTGTTGTACGAGTCCCAGGCACGCACGCGGATCGTGTTCCGGCCGAGCGGCAGGTCTGAAAGTTGCAGCTGCACGGCACCTTCGCGGAAATCATCGCGCTTGCTGGTATAGTATTCCGTCAGGTCAACGCTCTGCACGCTGTTGTTGATCCACCCTTCGATGCGGTGACCGATGCCTGCGGTGGATGTGTTAATGCCGTTGGAATCGCTCAGGTCGACGATGAGCGTGGGGCGTTCCCCGACCACGTCGCCGGGGCGGAAGCTCCGGTTTTCGAGCGCAATGCGGATGGTCGGACCCTCGCCGTCAGTCACCGCCGTGGAATCCGTACCGTTGATGCGTATGGCGCTGGTAAAGCCGGCGCCGTCGTCCTCTGTCCGGCTCACATAGGCCACGAGACGGCCCCGGCCGGTCGTGTCTGCGTAGGAGATGTCTTTCGGGACAACGAAGCTGGCGCGAAATCCTCCTTCAGTAACCGAGTTCTCACCCTTGTAGATGGTGGCTCCCGACGACTGATACTGCCAGCTGAACCCCGGGTAGAAGTTGACGATCGTTTGCTGGCGGGAGACGTCGTTCACGCGCAAGGTGAGCGTACCGGTAAACGCCGCATCGCGACTATTGCCCGCATCGCGCACTGTGCCCGCCACCGTTACATGGGAAAGCGCCTTCAGGGTGATCGGTGTGGTACGGGCCGCCCCGTTCACGCTGTCCACCGGCTGCCCATTGATACTGTCAATTGACGCGAACCCGCGAGGGAAAGCCAGGCGCATGGTCGGATCACCCATAAAAAAGAACTTCTGATCGTTGTCGTAGTTGAAACCCGACGCCTTGTAGAGAAAGAGCGCGGTCGCCGGACGCTCGAGAATAATGCGGTTGAACGGATCGCGGAGGAACAGCCGGCGGTAGGTGCCCTGATTCAATGCGGCATTGCCGCTCGCGTACACTTTTCGTGAAGCGGAGATCACACCCGATGCCCCGCCGTCCGGTTTGTTCATCAGCAGCTCCGACCCGGTGTAGTTCTTCGGGTCGTCGAACTGCGAGAAATTACAGGTCGCCAAGAAAAACACCGAAAGGCGATCGGCGTTCGTCAGCTGGGGAATGGACGTAGTGACTTCGAAGACCAGCTCGTGAGCCCACACTTTCGGGTTGCCGTGACCCGAATAGTTCACCATCAATACTCCCTGGTTGATGTTGTCAATAATGTCCTGGCTCGCCCCCGGCTTTCGGCGTCCCTGCGAGGTGTAAACTGTGGGATACTCGGCGAGATAGATCTTCTTCTTCTCAAACTCTTCCGGCGTGAAGTTGCGGGCGAGGGTCTCGGCATCGTCGCTGTGCTCGGTTCGGTCACCCACCTCTCCCAACTCGGACGTCCACGCATCATCCCCGACAATCAGCATGCGTGTCTTCCAGCTGTCACGGGCGCTCTGGTTTTCATAGCGGATGATTTTGTCCACCACCGTGTTCGCTTCGGCCACCGTGCGGGATGATATCCGGCCGCTCACAAGGGAAGGGACCATGCCTGAACCGAAGGCGGTGAAGAAATCATCCGTCGCATAGCTATTGACGTCGTGACGCGATTCAGGCGTTTGCCAGGTCGGCACGTATGCCGATTTCGAGCCCAGGATCCCCTTGTAGTCGTATGACGCCCCGCCGAAGAACAGCACGAATCTCGGCTGCGGGGTCCAGCTGGTGTACGCATACTTCAAATAGTCGCGGATCGCGGAAACATCCGGGACACCGCCGCTGAATTCGTTGTAGATCTGCGCCACGTCGACGATGAAGGTTTTCAAACCGCCCCCTTCCGGTCGTTCGCGATAGGCCTTCAGCCCCTCAGCGGCAGCTCTGAACTCGGAGCTCGTGACGATGATGAAGTCTGCCCCATCCGCGTAGCCGCGGAGATCCTGGTTCGCCATTTTTTGGATGGCAGCGGGGTTCTTCCACGCAGAGGAGCCTGCGGCGCAGTACTCGCTGACCGATCCCCCGGTCAGCGCGGCCCTGAAAGTATACGAGCCGCTGACTTCGGTGATCAACTTCACGTTCGCGTAGTCTGTGACGTCAAAGATCATTGGCAACGCTGAGAACTGCTGAAGCCGGAACTCCGCGACCCCGGTGGTGTCGGGCGAACGGAAACGCAGATAATTGTTCACTCCCCAGAGCATGCGGGGGAAGAGAATCTCGATCCAGTCGATCCATCCTTCTGATGCGTTGCTTGGCGAAGAAAACGCGATGTTCAGCTGGCTCGTATTATTGCTGAGCGATGAAGTGCCGAGCGCCTGCCATGTATTTCCCGTGGCATACAGGTAATCGAAGCTCGGAGCCAGGGAGTATATGCCCAGCGTGTTGCCTCCATCCCTCACGGTGAATTGCGGGCTGGTACCGTCATGTGCCACCAGGGAGTACCGGTACGTGATGACGTCGTTCGGCACGAGGCCCGGAAGGATATTGACATATGTAAATGATCCACTCGGACCGCTGAGCGACTGGCCGAGCCAGTCCTTGCCCGAACTCAACACGTTGACCTTTTCATCCTCGATGAAGATCGCATCGCCGAATCGTTCGACGACGACGTCGGGAGATGCCGCAAGTGAAGGTTCCGATTGCATGCGTTTCCCTGGCGCGCCGCCGAATGTCAGCCAGTAGTAGTTGACGTCGCTGTAGTGGTTGATGTAATGCCTGACAGCGCGCCCTGCGCTATCGTAGGAAAGTCCTCGTGTTCCTCGCCCATAGAAAAGGATGTAGTCTCCGGCGCCCATCTGGCCGTCGCTTTCCCCTTCCACATAAATGGCATTCTCGACAAGGTCGGACGGCCGCGGGATCGAGACGTTTTCAGGAACTTCCTTTCCCCCGCTGCCGTAGATCTTGATCGTGCGAGGGTCGACGGAGCCGGCAGTGATGCCGGCAGCTGTGAGGTATGCCGCATCGATCCTGTAGATCCCCTCTTCCGTCACCGACAGGCGATACCAGTCGCCGGTCGCCAGCACGCTGGGGGTTGCGGCGGTCTTTGCGACCGGGTCGGCGCTCGACTGCAGATTCCGGAGCATATCGGGATTCGCGACCGCGTTTGCCAAAAAAGTCGCATCGCCGCTCCGAACGGGATCCCGCGGACCGCCGGCGAAGGTCACCTCCACGACGATACGGGAGTATTTGCGCAGTGTGCGTGAACCCGCGTCATATTGCGCGGGCCAAATGCGGACGGCCCCGATCCACGCACTCCTCACTTTTGCGGGAGCGACGACCTGCGCGACGGTTTCGGGGGAGTTACCCGAGGGGATGTCCCGGCGTTCGGCATAGCCGGCCGGTTCGAGATAGCCATCACGAACCTTGAGCGAGGGCACAGGCAGCACGGTGACGCCCCGCAACTCTTCAAAGTCGGCGGCAACCACGCGCACCGTGTGCGCGCCTGCCGCAGGAAATGCGAGGGGGATGTGTCGCCATGGGAGATCCGGTGAGCCGGACTCGGTGAGGGGTGACGGTCGGACACCTTCGTCGATCACGACGCGGAGATAGTTCTTGTCCTCCACGATCACAGTATCGAACCGCATCGACGCCGGACGAAATTCAATGCGCAGTGTGTTCGCACCCGAGGCGTTCGTGGTGACTTCGGGATCTCGCAGGGCCCGGGTCTGAACTTCCGCGGCGGGCGCCGGACCCGCAAGGGCGGCAAGCAGTGCGGCAGCACAGGCGAAGGCACACGTGGTGCCACGTGACACTATCCCACCCAATCGCACACGGCGGTTCAGCATCGTCACGCCACCTTCACACAAACAAAAAACCGAACGTTAGAAGGCATCCATAACATTCGGCTGCAGGCGAAGTCCATGGAGGTGTCAGCTCTCGTGATAGACAATGTTCGTTAAAGGGATCCGCCCTATGCGGTCCGAATCATACAACCTTTAACCAAACACCTCTATAGGCTGATCTCCGCGACTTATGAAAGTTCTCGAACACAAATATAGAAATCGGCACCCTGAATGTCAAGCGCCTCCCAGTGCCGGGGCCGTAATTTGATTGTTCCCGCAGAATTGTGTACATTTCTCAACAAAGCACTGCAATCAAATGCGTAAACCCAAGAATCACACCAACTTCGCAGTATGCCTCGTCCTCTGAATGTTCTTTTTCTTTCCAGCGAAGTCGAGCCTTTCGCCAAGACCGGCGGGCTGGCCGACGTCTCCGGCGCGCTTCCCCAGGTGATCCGTGAAATGGATCACGAAATCCGAATCATGATGCCCCGCTACAGCTGTATCAATGAGCGGAAATCAAGGCTGCACGAGATGATCCGGATGAAAGACGTGATGATTCCCGTCGGGAAACAGAAATACGCCGCCAGCCTCAAATCGTCATTCATCAATACGACCCACAGCAAGGTTCAAGTGTACTTGCTGGATAATCCGGAGCTTTTCGGCCGGATGGGCCTGTACGTCAATCCCGATACCCGGAAGGACTACCCCGACAACGATATCCGGTTTACCTTCTTCTGTCGGGGGGCTCTCGATATGCTCAAGCGCCTCGGCTGGGCTCCCGATGTCATTCACTGTAACGATTGGCCGACGGGACTGGTTCCGGCGTTTCTCAAGACGCTCTACGCTGACGACCCCTTCTATAAAGACACCCGCTCCGTTTTCACGATCCACAACATGGCATACCAGGGGGTATTTCCGCACGCTTCATTTGCGCGCACGCTGCTGCCCAAGGCCCTTGATTCCGAAGCGGGGGTCATCGCCTTCGGCAACCTCAACTTCCTGAAAGCCGGTCTGGTTTTTGCCGACTCGATCACAACAGTCAGCGAAAAATACGCAGAGGAGATCCGCTCCTCCGACGAATACGGATGCGGCTTGCAGGACATCGCTGAACGTCGCAAGCACGATCTGAAGGGGATTCTCAACGGCGTGGATTATTCGGTATGGGACCCCTCGGTGGACCAGTTAATACCCCAGCGGTATGACACGAAGTCCCTCGATTTGAAGAGGGAAAACAAACGGACCCTGTTGGAGCGGATGGGGCTTCCGTACGACGCCGCCGTTCCGGTCATCGGCATTATCTCCCGGCTTGCAGATCAGAAGGGTTTCGACCTGATCGATATGATCATGGATGACCTCATGAGGATGCACGTGCAACTGGTGGTGCTGGGTACGGGAGAGAAAAAGTACCACGATCTCTTCGAGAAAGCCGCGCGGAAAAATCCCGACAAAGTGGGCGTCGCCCTCCGTTTCGACGACGAGCTTGCGCATCTCATCGAGGCGGGAAGCGACATGTTTCTCATGCCTTCGCGCTATGAGCCGTGCGGACTGAATCAAATCTACAGTCTGCGGTACGGCACCGTGCCAGTTGTGCGCGCCACGGGCGGGTTGGATGACACGATCAAAGAGTTCCATCCGTCGACGGGAACCGGCACTGGTTTCAAGTTCGACCGCTATGACAGGGGTGAGCTGTTGAAGGCGGTACAGCGGGCTGTTGCGGTCTTCGCCGACACGAATGCCTGGCACAAGCTGATGAGGCACGGCATGGCCCAGGATTTCTCGTGGGAGACTTCCGCCAAGAAGTATGTTCAGGTGTATAGGAGTCTCGCACACAAGTGACAGACGGGCGCATCGCGGTTTTTTTCGATCGTGACGGGACACTGATTGAGGATGTGGGATACCTGCGAACGCCCGATGAAGTCCGTTTGATCCCGGGTGCCGCCGAAGCGGTTCGACTGTTAAATGAGCGGCGGATCTTCACGTGCGTAGTGTCCAACCAATCCGGGGTAGCCCGCGGGTTCTTCACGGAAGCGGATCTGGTGCCGATCCATGACAGGCTGAAGAGAGAGCTTGCCGCGGGGGGGGCACATCTCGACCGCATCTATTATTGTCCGCACCATCCAACGATCGGGCGTCCACCGTACAATATCGATTGCACATGCCGCAAGCCCCGCACCGGCATGGTGCAGCGTGCTGCTTCCGAGGTGCCGATCGCACTCGAGAAGTCGTTCGTCGTCGGCGACAAAACGGCCGACATTGAACTCGGGAAGGCCGTCGGCGCACAGAGCATTCTGGTGCTCACAGGCTATGGTCGTTCGTCGCTGGTGGAGTCTCGCGAGAACGGGATTATTCCCGACCATGTTGCTCCCACGGTGGCAGAAGCGGTTGCGTTCATCATGCAATATCTTGAAGGAGTATCGCATCCTCATGCATAACGGTATTAGTCGCCGCTCGCTTGTGGCACTTGGAGTGTGTGTGCTTTCCATGCTGTTGTCCGCGTGCAGCGACGACCCGACAGAGCAGAACGCTCTCCTTACCCCCCAGCTCCCCTTCATCGAGATGGCAGTGCGCGAAAGCACCATCGTCGCAACCGGCGGTTCCACCTTCAAGCAGCCGGTCGCGATGAACGGCGCCGTGAACCTCGTAGGCCGCACGGGCAACTACACCGCCTCCATGGCGCTTGCATTTTATTCCGCCTACTTCCCCACCCGTGACACCGTCAACGTGCTCTCCGCAACGCTCTACTTGCACGGCGCGACATTCTACGGCGATTCCACGGGCCAGCTGAGCTTCACGGTGCACCGCATCGACCGTTCGTGGAACCAGGCGACATTGACTTTGGATAGTGTGCAAAACGGATTCTACGACGCATCCGTAGTCCGCGGTACCTATGGTGGCACCATCGGTCTCGATACGGAACAGGTGGCGATCGAGCTCGACACGACCATGGCGCGCCAGTGGCTCGCCACGCCCGCGTCGACGGACAACCCAAACATGTACGGGATGATCCTCGTGCCGACAGCATCGGCAACGGTCGTCCGAGGGTTCCGGTCGTTCGAGAATGATTCCACCGGCTGGTTCCCGAGCGTGCGGCTCATCTGCCGGAATGTTGCGGGCACGGTACTCGACACTGCAACCTACTACCTCGGCGTCGACACATTCGTAGGGAATGTCGACAATCTCGACTCGGATCCAAAGCTCTTCTATGTGCAGGCGGGAGTAGTGTACCGCGACATCGTGAACTTTGACGTTTCGTTCATTCCGAAGGGCGCCATTGTCAATGCGGCGACACTGGTGCTGCAAGGTGATGCGGCGACCACCAGGGTTAACCGCTTTGCTGGTGACACCGCCGTCGCGGCTCATCTCATGCAGGGCGCGACCACGAGCTCCGAATTCAATGCCGTCGGGGTCTCCGCGCGGCTCGTACCGGGGTCGGCAACGATGTACAGCGTCGACATCGCACATTACGTGCAACTCTGGGTGAGCGGATCGAACTACGGAGTCCTGCTGCGCACCGATGGTGCGCGCGAGTTCCAGTCGTTCGACCTCGTGACAGTATGGAACCACCTCGCGGATGCGTCACGTGTGCCGCGCCTGAAGATCATTTATTCCGTGCCGAAGAACTGAGGAGGCCACCACGTGATCAGACGGAACATATTTCTGTCGTTGGCCATCGCACTGGCCTCACAGACTCTGGTGGCGGGGAGTGGCGGATCCATCTATTCCCTCATCGGCGTCGGCGACCTCCGGCATATGTCGGGCGTTCGCGCGATGGGCATGGGTTATGCAGGGTACGCCCTCACCAGCCCGTATGCCATCAACACGCTCTCCCCTGCCACATGGGGCAGAATTGAGCGTCCGCGTGTTGAAGCGAGCATGTTGTACGAGGGCTTCAACTCTTCCAACGCGACCACCTCCCGCTTTCTCGCCCGCGGAGACGTCAGCAGCGCCATCCTGGCCTTCCCGCTCTCGACATCGCGGGGCATTGTCCTTGCCGCGGGATTCACTCCGTTCAGCAAGGTTGACTACGACACGTATTCCGCCTCCAGTTTCACAACGGCGACGGATTCGATGGCATACAGCCTGCATTATACCGGGACGGGAGGCATCAGCAAAGGGCTGATCGGTGCTTCATACACGCCTCTCCGCAGCCTGAACCTCGGACTTTCGGTGAACTATCTGTTCGGCACCATGGAGCGCGCAATCACCATGACCCCGCGTACCTCGACATACAGCCCGGGGACCCGCAACGAAGAAACGACAATGAACGGCCCGACCTTCACGCTTGCGGTGATGGTTGACAGCCTGGAGGGTGTCGCCGAGTTTCTCCGTCCGTTCTCGTTCGGTCTGGTTGCCACGACGCGCGCATCCCTCACCAGCACGCACCGGTTCACCTACACGTACAATGCATTGCAGGACACATCGACCGAAGAGACCAATACGATGACGATTCCCGCCTCGATAGGTGTTGGTGTTGCGTATGCTCCGTCCGAACGGTGGATTCTTGCGTTTGATTACACCATGCAGCCATGGGCAAATATGGAGGACCGTGGCCGGACACCGGACGGCATCCGTAACTCATGGAGGGCAGGATTCGGTGTGGAACGTTTGCCGGCGCGCGAAGCAGGTGTGCCGCTTCTTGACCGGCTCGCCTACCGTTTCGGCGTCGCGTACGAGTCTACCTATTACAGCCCCAACGGTCTGGGCATTGATGCCTGGGCTGTGACGGCAGGTCTCGGGCTGCCAGTCAGCTCCGACGCGAGGCTGAATCTCGCAATCGAATACGGGTCGCGCGGGACAATCGACAACGGCCTGATCAAGGACAACATATTGCGGTTCTCCGCATCGCTCTCCATCAGCGAACTGTGGTACCAACGCCCCGACGAGGACTAAGATGCTCACGCTCCAGCAGCAGGATCCTGAAGTTTTCGCAGCGGTCCGCAGTGAGATTCGCCGCCAGAACACCAAACTGGAATTGATCGCTTCGGAAAACTTCGTGAGCCAGGCAGTGCTGGAAGCTGTCGGCTCTCCGTTGACGAATAAGTACGCGGAAGGATATCCCGGCAAGCGATACTACGGCGGCTGCGAGTTCGTGGACCAGGCGGAAGATCTTGCCCGCGATCGCGCCAAGGAGCTCTTCGGCGCAGGGTACGCCAACGTGCAGCCCCATTCCGGTTCGCAGGCAAACATGGCGGTTTATTTCACCTTCGTGAAGCCTGGCGACACCCTGATGGGGATGAATCTCTCGCACGGTGGCCACCTCACGCACGGCTCTCCGGTGAACTTTTCAGGCCAATTCTACCGGTTCGTCCCATACGGCGTGCGTGCGGACACCGGCATGATTGATTTCAACGAAGTGGAATCGTTGGCCATGAAAGAGCGTCCCAAGATGATCACCGTGGGCGCAAGCGCATATTCGCGGAACATCGACTACAAGACGTTCCGTGAGATTGCCGACAAGGTGGGAGCCTTTCTGTTTGCCGACATCGCGCATCCGGCCGGGTTGATCGCCAAAAAGTTGTTGAACGATCCAATTCCCCATTGCCATGTCGTGACTTCTACGACGCACAAGACGTTGCGCGGACCGCGAGGCGGCCTGATCCTGCTCGGTCAGGATTTTGACAACCCCTTCGGCCTCGTCTGGCAGAAATCCGGCCGCACCAAGCGGATGGCCGAGCTGATAGACTCAACGGTCATCCCTGGCATCCAGGGCGGACCGCTTATGCATGTCATTGCCGGGAAAGCGGTGGCATTTGGCGAGGCGCTCGCTCCGTCGTTCGAAATCTACTCACGGCAAGTCATCAAGAACGCCAGGACTCTCGCCGCTGAGCTCGTCTCCCTCGGATATACCGTTGTCTCGGGCGGTACTGACAACCATCTCATGCTGCTCGACCTGCGCAACCGGAACATCACCGGTAAGGAGGCGCAGGAATCGCTCGACCTGTCGGGCATCACGGTGAATAAGAACGCGGTGCCGTTCGACGACAAGAGCCCGCTCATCACCAGCGGGATCCGTATCGGCACACCCGCGCTCACCACGCGCGGCATGAAGGAGCCTGAAATGAAGATAGTGGCGTCCTTCATCCATCGGGTATTGACGAACCCCGGCGACACGCGCTTGCATGCCGCGGTGGCGGCCGAGGTGGAACGCCTGTGTCTGGAATTCCCCCTCTATCCTCTGCTGCAGGCGTAGAGCGCATCCGGCGGAGTCTGTCGGACTATGACTGAATCACCCCACACGGAACCGGAAGGCCAGGAAAGCCACGAGATGTCGTTCTTCGACCACCTCGAAGAACTCCGCTGGCGGCTGATCAAGGCCATTATCGGCGTTGTCCTGGGCATGATCGTCTGCTGGATCTTCATCGATTGGATCATGAACCAGGTGCTGCTCAAACCGGTCATTGCCGTCAATGCGGCGCTGGCGCCGGGGCAGCCGCCGTTCACATTGCAGAACCTCAAGCCTTTCGGGCAATTGTTTCTGTACATGCAGGTGGCGCTGATCGGCGGTGCAATCGTCAGCGTCCCGAACATTCTCTACCAGATCTGGGCGTTCATTGCTCCCGGCCTGCTTCCCAATGAACGGAAATACATCCGGGCGATCGTCTTCTTTTCGTCTTTTTGCTTTTTGTCCGGCATCGCGTTCGCATACTTTCTCATGTTGCCGGCCGCCCTCACCTTCTTTTCGACGTTCGGGACCACCGCGATCCAGAACAACATCGCCATCAATGAGTACATGAATTTTGTCATCAGCGTAATGCTTTCGGCGGGCGTGGTGTTCGAACTCCCCATGGTCTCCTGGGTCCTGTCGAAGCTGGGCATCCTGACACCCAAATTCATGCGTCATTACCGCCGTCATGCCATCGTGGCGATCTTTGTCCTCTCGGCCTTTCTGACTCCCGGCACCGATCCCGTGAGCCAGGTGCTGCTGGCCGTCCCCCTGATGGGGCTCTACGAGATCAGCATCCTGGTTTCGAAATGGGCATCGCGGAAGCGTGAACAATCCCTGGCATCCTAACCAACCGACGGACGTGTGAGGCCTGGTGTGACACTGCAAGAAATCATGCATCCCGTCGAGCAGCACCTCACGCTGTTCGACCGTCATTTCCGCGAAGCTCTCCGCTCGCGCATCGGGCTCGTCGACCTGGTGACGCGCTACATCGTCCGCCAGAAGGGCAAACGGGTGCGCCCCATCCTCGTTCTGTTGAGCGCAGAACTCTGCGGCGGGATCAACGAACGCAGTTACCGCGGCGCAACACTGGTGGAGATCCTGCATACCGCCACACTGGTTCATGACGACGTTGTTGACAATTCTGACACTCGCCGCGGCCTCGCATCCATCAATGCCATCTGGAAGAACAAGATCGCGGTCTTGATGGGAGACTACCTGCTCTCGCGGGGACTCCTCCTGTCGCTGGATCACGATGACTTCGGATTCCTGAAGATCACTTCCCAGGCCGTCCGCAGGATGAGCGAGGGGGAGCTGAACCAGATCGCCCGTGCGCGCAAACTCGACATGGACGAGACGGGATATCTGAAAGTCATCGGCGACAAGACCGCATCACTTCTCTCGACCTGTTGTGAGATTGGTGCGACGAGCGCTACGGTCGACCCCGGGCGCCACCATCTTTTGCGCGACTACGGGGAAGCGGTGGGCATGGCATTCCAGATCCGCGACGATATCCTTGACTATATCGGGAGGAGGAGCATCACCGGGAAGCCGACCGGACTTGACCTGAGCGAAAAGAAACTCACGCTGCCGCTCATTCACAGTCTTACGCTGGCGCCCAGGGCAGAAGGGAAGGCCGTCCTCGGGATGATCCGGGACGGAGGGAAGAAGCTCAAGGAGCGAGACGTCGTGGCGTTCGTTAACCGCTATGGGGGGATCACCTACGCGCTCGAATGCGCACGCGCGTACGCCCGGCGAGCCCAGGAACTCATCGCGGAGTTCCCGGATTCGCCGGCGAAAACGTCACTTCATGCATTTGCGGACTTCGTGATCGAGCGGGAGAAATAGGCTCAGTAGTCCTGCGGACGCACGGTCAGCACCGGGCAGTGGGCATGACGGACAATCCGGTCAGCCGTGCTGCCAAAAAGCATGTGCTCCACTCCGCTGTGTCCGTGCGTCGCGACAACGATCAGGTCGACCTTCTGCTCTTCCGCTTCGGTCAGAATCTCGTGATGGGGATTTCCCGTACGCACAGTCGTGGTGGCCTCCACCCGGCCGGCGATTTCCTTGTCCACCAGCGCCAGCAGTTCCTCCGAACCCTTCTGGCGGAGTTCGTCCTCAACCCCCGGCAGCACCACCTGCCCAAAACCCAGATCGGCGGGATAGATTGTCGGTTCCACGACGTACACTAGGTGGAGCCGCGCACCGAACTGCACCGCCATGGGGATCGCGTATTTCAA
>DAINBR010000053.1:12563-12872 GCA_036732865.1 Bacteroidota bacterium
CAAGGATAGCGAAAACTTCAAGCAGGAGCTTGATCTCGATCCGCAGTCCACGGTTTCCACCAGCTTTCACTTGCGGATTCATCAAAGCGGTCAGTATGAGGGCCGTGTGTCTATCCCCCAGGATGGCCTGGAGGTCGAGTCCGGGCACAGGGGCCGGCGTTGCCACCGGTTCGGACCGCGGACGGAGCTTCTTCTGAGGTCGCGCTGCAATGCGCACGCGGAGCTGTTTGGATGAACGTGAAGGCTTACGGACGGGCTTCTTCATCGCACACCTCCTTGAATGACGGAGCCAAATGGGGTTCGCCGCAC
>DAINBR010000054.1:0-9531 GCA_036732865.1 Bacteroidota bacterium
TCCCAGTGGAAGAGGGTGATAAATGGCGTAATCCCGCGTGCCAGCAGCGCATCGACCAGACGGTCGTAATAGTCGAGGCCGGTTGGGTTTACCTGCCCGCGGCCCTCGGGCAGAACCCGCGCCCAGGCCACCGAGAAGCGGTAAGCATTGAGCCCCATCTCTTTTAACAACCGGATATCATCCCGGAATCGTTCCCACTGCTCACACGCTCTCCCCGCCCGTTGCGCGCCGGCGATCCGCGGACGCCCCGCTGCGTCGCGCGCAGACTCGAAGGCGAACCAGTTGTTGTTCGTGCACTGGCCTTCGACCTGATGCGAAGAGGTCGCAGCTCCCCAGAGGAAGCCGCGTGGAAATCGTGGCGGCGACGTCACCACAGATACATCATCTCCTTCGCCTTCCTCTCCAACTCCTCCCGGAATTCCGGCGCCGCGATATTGATCAACGCACGGGCCCGCTGGCGCACAGTCTTCGCATACAATTCGGCGACCCCGTGCTCTGTGACCACGAACCGGACATGGTAGCGCGTGGAGACTATACCGGCGCCAGGCCTGACTGTTGCGACAATCTTGCTCGTCGTCTGCCCTTTCACGGTTGCGCTCGAAGGCAGTGCAATAATGGGGACTCCTCCCTGGCTCCGCGATGCTCCATAGATGAAATCCACCTGCCCGCCGACCCCGCTGTAGAGGCGCGGACCGATGCTGTCAGCACAGACTTGTCCTGTGAGATCCACTTCAATTGCCGAATTGATTGCGACCATTTTTACATTCTGCGCAATAACGAATGGATCGTTCACATACTCCGTCGGATGGAGTTCCACGATAGGGTTATCGTGCACGAATGAATAGAGCCGGTTGGTCCCGATAAGGAATCCGGCCACCATCTTTCCGGGATGCAGCGACTTCATCTCCCCGTCGACAACGCCCCGTTCCACGAGATCCACCACGCCGTCAGAGAACAGCTCGCTGTGCACGCCGAGGTGTTTGTGGTTTGTGAGCTCTCGCAGCACGGCGTCGGGGATGCCGCCGATGCCCGTCTGCAATGTCGCCCCGTCGGGAATGAGCCCCGCAATATGCCGTGCGATTTTCTGCGCGATTGGTGAGGGATCGCCCATCGCCGTATCGGGGAGCACGTAATCCACCGGTACGAAATAGTTGATCTTGGACACGTGAATAAACGAATCACCCAGTGTTCGTGGCATGCGCGGGTTCACTTCGGCGATGACAATCTTGGCAGATTGTGCCGCGCACTTCGTTACGCCAACCTCCACGCCAAACGAACAGAATCCATGCTCATCGGGCGGTGTGACATGGATCAGGGCTAGGTCAAGAGGGAGATGACGATTCTTGAAGAGCAGTGGAACTTCGGAAAGAAAACAGGGGGTGAAGTCAGCCCGCCCTTCGTTCACAGCGCGGCGTACGTCGTCGCTGATGAAGAGCGTATTCACGCGAATGTGACCCGCCATTTCCGGTGCGACATAGTCCGGTTTGCCGATCGTCAATACCTGCACGACTTCCACATCCTGGAGGGACTTGGCGTGTGCCACAAACGCGGCCATGATTTTCTGCGGAACCGAAGCGTTCCCCGTGAGGAACATCCGGTTTCCCGATTTGATGTGCTGAGCGGCCTCCTCGGGTGTGATTGTGCGTTCTCGGACCAGATCCAACCAGCTCATAGGGCCACTCCTTTCATCCCCAGATAGGATGCAAGTGTGGGATTCACCACCTGGCCATTGTGCGTCATGATGCCGCGCTTCAGCGGTGGCATGGCCTCGATTGCGTGCTCCAATCCGTGCAACGCTATCTCTTGAATGAACGGCCACGCAGCGTTATTGAATGCGTGCGTCGCCGTGCGCGCGACCACCGAGGTCATGTTCGGTACGCAATAGTGAATGACGTTCTCTTCTATATAGACAGGATCGCGATGTGTGGTCGGGCGGCTTGTCTCAACACATCCGCCCTGGTCGATGGAGGCGTCAATGATGACCGACCGCGCTTTCATGCGCTTGACCAGCTCGCGCGAGACGAGAACTGGTGTTCGCTCACCCGGGACAAGCACACCGCCGACCAGGACATCGGCAAACCGTGTCGTCTTCAGGACATTGAAAGGATGCGAGACCATCGTGACCAGCCGTCCATTCATTCCCTGACTTTCGTCGAGCGCCTGGAGCTTCGCCAGGTCTTTGTCGAGGACATACACACTCGCGCCCGTGCGCAGGAATGCGTTTGCTGCGGCTGCGCCGAAGGCTCCCGCCCCGATGATCACGACTTCAGCAGGAGGCACTCCCGGAACGCCGCTGAGGAGAATGCCTTTGCCGCCATGATGGTTCTGCATAAAGGTCGCCGCAATCGCCGGCGTCATGCGACCCGCAGCCTGGCTGAGCGGCATCTGCACGGGAAGAGTCCCGTTGTCCGCCTGCATCAAGTCGTATGCGATAGCCGTGACCTTCTTCTGGAGCAGGGTGTCCACACGTTCGCGGCGAGACACTGCGAGGTGCAGGAAGCCCAGCACGATGGCTCGCTCATTGAGCATGCTGATCTCGTCCGCGGTCGGACGCGCGACCTTCAGCAGCAGAGAAGAACGCGCGTAGAGCTCGAGTGGCGAATAGACGGTCTTCCCACCCTGATGCTGGTAGTCCAGATCGGAGAATCCCGCACCCAGACCCGCGTCCTTTTCCACATAACAGGAATGCCCCATTGCTGTGAGAAGCCCCACCCCGGCCGGGGTCAGTCCGACTCTGTATTCGTTTGCCCGGTGTTCCCGGGGGATCCCGATATCCATAAGAGTGCCTCCTGAGGTGGATCTGCTGATCCTAATTCAGATATCAGTTGTCTGATATCAGCATTGACCGTTCATGATGGTGCGTGTCTCCCTACCGGTACTTCCCTGCTTTCAGGGCTTCTTCGTACATCGCCAGCGCATTCTCCGTCGGAGTGTTGTCCTGCAACATGTGCGTCGGAGAAAATGCATAGCCACCCCCCGGCATCATCGTCTGCAAAGTCTGTCGTACAACCGTGCGAGTATCCTCAACCGTGCCGGTCGCGACCACCCCGGCGGTGGAGATACATCCGTGGAACGACAAACGGTCGCCGTACTTCCGTTTGAGGTACCCGGGAGCCATATTGAGCGCCTCGGGCTGCAGCGTATCAACGACCGTGATGCCCATTTCGATAAAATCTTCAAAGGCCCAGCTGCTGGACCCGCAGGAGTGGATCATCACGGGAATGCCGAAATGCTTTGCAAGATCAACGAATGGCTGGTGCCGCGGGCGGATATGTTTACGGAACAGGTCAATGCTTATCATCGGGGCCCTCTGTGTTCCGAGATCTTCTCCCAGCCAGAGCATGTCGATCTCGCCGCGGGCCGCTTCGAGTGTGCGTTCGAGCATCTTCAACTGTACTTCGTTCTTGCGGTCCATGAACCGGAGACACGCCGGCTCGTCCGTCATAAGATCCACGAGCACCTGTTCCGGCGTACGGATCATTCCGGCGGTATTGATCATGTCGCCTGCGCCGGGATTGCCGACCATGAGATAGTAGTGACGGTAGGTCCTGCACAGGTCCCGGACTGTATCATAGTCGAAGTCGTCGGGCGAAGGCATTGGCCAGAGCTCGACGGCCTCGAGCTCTGCCTCACGAAGCGGGAAGTCGCAATAGTCCCAGTAGCCGCCATCGCTGTGTTCGATCCACCGGGTCCGTATGCCCCACAGGTCGATCTTTCGGTCAGCAACCGGTGGGTGGAGTTGCGGGCCGGTATATGGCGGAATGATTTCAAGAAAATCCACGTGCAATATCTGCCTGAGGGCTTCATCGTCGCCGGGGGGAATGCCGAAATGCTGCTTCAAGCGGCGGTCGATATCCGGGTTCGCAAGGTAATCGATGGGGACACGATCCGGGATGTCGTGGGCAAATGCGCGACGGACCCGTTCTCGAGAAGTCATGGCATGGATGGGATTTCGGATGGTTTCGGCGAAACGGTGAGGCAATCTACTCAAACGCCCGTCAACAAGCAAGGTGCCAGGGGCCGCACTACGCTTGCGGCTTGGATCGCATTTGGCTATCTTTTGTTGTTTTCAATCCTTCCGATCCCAGAACTGGAGTTCACCATGAAAGTGCTCATCACCGACGGAATCTCGCCCGAAGGCGCGAAGATCCTCAAAGACGCCGGGTTCGACGTCACGCAACAGAAGCTCGCGCCGGAGGAATTGCTGGCCCGCATCGGCGATTACGACGCGATCCTCGTCCGTTCCGCAACCAAGGTCACGAAAGAAGTCATCGAAGCCGGAAAGAAGCTCCGGGTCATCGCGCGCGGTGGCGTGGGGCTCGACAATATCGACGCCGTTGCGGCGGCTGCAAAGGGTATTGCTGTGATGAACACGCCCGGCGCTTCGGCAGTCTCCGTGGCCGAATTGACTCTAGGTCATATGCTCGCTGTTTCCCGGTTCCTGCACCTGAGCACAGCGGAGATGCATGCGGGAAAGTGGCCCAAAAAGGAGTTCGGGGCAGGCATCGAGCTGTACAAAAAGACTCTCGGCATCATGGGGCTCGGCAACATCGGCAAAGAAGTCGCACGGCGCGCGCTCGGATTCGGCATGCATGTGCTTGCCCATGATCCGCCGTTCGCCCCGATGGATTTCTTTGTCGAGATCACCACAAAGGAACGGCTCCTCCAGCAATCGGATTTCATTACACTGCATCTGCCGTTCGACAAGAAGGCAGGGCCGATCATCGGAGAGAAAGAGCTCGCGATAATGAAGAAAGGGGTTGTCATCATCAATTGCGCACGCGGCGGTGCCGTTGACCAGAATGCGCTGCTGGCCGCGTTGAACAGCGGAAAGGTGGCAGCTGCGGCGCTCGACGTATTCGAACACGAACCGCCCACCGAAGCCGAGACGGCCCTCATCAACCACCCGCGCGTCAGCGCGTCGCCCCATATCGGCGGATCGACGGTGGAAGCACAGGATCGCGTCGGCACCGAGATTGCAATAAAGGTCGTAAAGGCCCTCTCCCCCGAAAAGTTGATGTGAGACCTTCGCCCTCAGAAAACCTTCTCTGAGCAACCGGCATCGACCGGCCGGGATATTCAAAAACACAGCAGGCGGAAAGCGCTGGACTTCTTGCCTTCCGCCTGCTGTGTGCGTTGTTGTGGTGAAGCGTTAGAATATTCCCCGGAGGAATTCCGATTTCCGGAGTAGGTGATGACTCTGGCCCCCCTCGTGCTGATTGTACGGATAGATCTCGATTCTCTTTTCGCCCCGGTAATGGTTGTAAGCGCAGAAGACCGTGCGGGGCGGACAGATGTCGTCCATGAGCCCCGTGGAGAAAAGCGCAGGGGCCGGCGAACGCGGGGCGAAGTTGACACCGTCAAAGTACGAGAGCGTCGAAAAGACAGTCTCGATCTTGTCCCGATGGATCTTGCAGAACCGGACGATCTCATGGTAGGGATCGCGGTCCGTGATCTCTGTGGCGACGCGGTAGTGGCAGAGGAATGGAACATCGGACAAAACGGCGGCAAGATCCGGGACGAGTCCCCCAACGGCCAGCGCGATGCCACCCCCCTGACTGCCCCCCGTCACCGCGACCCTGGCTGCATCAATTGCCGGATGCAGGCGGGCAGTCTCCACTGCACGCACTGCGTCAGTGAATACACGGCGGTAGTAGTATGTCACTGGTGAAAGTATTCCACGCGTCATAAACCCGGGGATCTGCGGATTTGACGGGAAGTCCTCGACGTCAGGGGTGTCTCCGCCTCCCCAGTTGCTCCCCTGGCCTCTTGTGTCCATGATGAAGTGCGCGTAGCCAAATGCACTCCATGTCAGCCAATCGACCGGTTTCGCTCGTCCCCCGCCATAGCCAACGTACTCCACCACGCAGGGCAGTTTCGACTTCCGGTGAGCCGGAATGTTGAGCCAGCCCCGGATCGGCTGACCCGCATACCCTTGGAAGGTAACGTCGAACACTTCTACTGTCTTCAGACCGGCTTCGCAGGGCGTGAAGATCGGGGCGAGCGGCACGGAGCGCGCCGCCTCCAGTGTTGCCCGCCAGAATTGGTCGAATTCCGGTGGTTCGGTGCGCGCCGGAGCATACGCGCGCAGCTGTTCGAGAGGTAGATCAGTAAACATGATGGGCCATAATATACAACGCCCCGGACACAAAATCAGGCTTTTATTCGAGTGGAAATTCTCATATTGCTTGTGTACCTTGCTTCACAATCCCTTCCTTCCCCATCCCAAGACACCCATGAATCGAATTCCTGGTTTCTGGCTGCTTACCCTTTTCCTTATGCCAACTCTCCTTGCCGCCCGCACCGATACGCTCCACGTGAGCCCCACAGGGAATGATCGCTGGTCAGGACGCCTGGCATTAGCGAACATTTCGGGCACAGACGGCCCGATCGCCACACTCGACGCCGCCCGCACGGCCGGCGGAAAGCTCGCGCGTGATTATCCGGCGGCACTGGATACCGTCCTTGTTATCCTCCACGGAGGCACATACCGGCTCACACGCCCGCTTGTCATCACTGCCGCCGATGTTCCGCAAGCAGGCTCGCTCGTCTGGAGGGCGGCTCCGGGTACAACCCCAAGGATCTCCGGCGCAACAACCGTTACGGATTTCCTGCCGGTAACTAATGCAGCCGAGCGGAATCGCTTTTCCACCGGGGTGCGCAAATCGGTATTGCGGGCCGATCTTAAAGGTCAAGGCATATCCGAATTCGGTACCATCGCACCAAGAGGCAACGCCGGTATCGAGATCTTCTTCAAAGGAAAACGGATGGATCTCGCCAGGTACCCGAATCAGGGGTGGCTGAACATCGCCGATGTCCCGCAGTCCGGCGACTCCCTGTACAACCAGGGTCTGGAACGAGAGAAGCGGTACGACGGTGTGCCTGCCGGCCGTCACCATGGCCGCATCACCTATACCGGCAACCGCCCGGGCGCGTGGGCCCCAGTCGACGACATCATCGCCCATGGCTACTGGACATTCGACTGGAGTGACACGTACCAGAAGATAAAACGAATTGACAACAAGCGCCACGAAATCACATTTGCTGAGCCGCATCACCACTATGGGTACACAAAGAATCAGAGATTCAGATTCCTTAATGTCATGGAGGAACTTGACACTCCGGGAGAATGGTACATTGACCGGAAAGCCGGAGTGCTCTTTTTTGCACCGCCGGCACCCATGAATGACGGGGATGTCGAAGCCTCCCTGATGGAGGCACCTCTCATAGCTCTCGACGAATGCGCACAGGTCGTGTTCGACGGCATCGCATTCGAGTGCACACGCGGTCAGTTTGTCTCGCTGAGAGGTGGCTCGCGCAACTCGCTGACCCGGTGCACGTTCAGGAACGGTGCGAGTGATGCGATCGAGATACTCGGCGGCACCGGACATTCCGTAGTCGGATGCGAGATCTCGGATATGGCACGGGGGGCGATCCTGGTCTCCGGAGGGGACCGCACGACGCTCGTCCCATCAGGACACATCGTCCATAACACACACATTCATCACTACGGGGAGTGGCTCCGGACTGGCGCGTATGCCGTGATTCTCGACGGCGTGGGCCATCGATTGACTCATTGCCTTCTTCACGACGCGCCTTTTGAGGCCATTTACGTCAAGGGCAATGATCACCTCATCGAGTACAATGAAGTCCACAGTGTGACGAAGGAATCCGGCGATGCGGGTGCACTCCATACCGGCAGGGACTACACGTGGTACGGCAACGTCATTCGCTTCAACTACTTCCATGACCTGAAGGGCCCTGGCCTGCATGGAGTAATGGGAGTCTATCTCGACGACTGGGCGACCGGGTTCACCGTGGTCGGTAATGTATTCTACAGGGCGGGGCGGGCAACGCTCGTCGGAGGCGGGAGAGATAACATCGTCAAGAACAACGTGTATGTGGAGTGCAGCCCGTCAATTCATCTCGATGCACGCGGGCGCGGGTGGGCATCATATTATTTTGACGGTGTCCACAACACGCTGTTCGACCGCCTCAAGGAGGTCAGGGGGAATCAGCCGCCGTACACGACACGGTATCCAGGGCTCGCAACCCTCCCCGGGGAGGATCAGGACCTTCCGGTCAACAACCGTTTCGAAAACAATCTCTCCTACGGAGGCCGGTGGATGGATATTTACGATTTCCATGCCTTCGACCTGCACATAAGCACATTCCGCAACAATTTTTCCGCCGACCCGGTCGTGCTGCGGCGCTGGAAATCAGGTCAGGAAGGGTGGGATCCCTATTATCTGAACATCGATCTCGTGGATGGCTACGATGCTCTGACCAGATCCGACCCTTCGATCAAAGAGATCTTCAAAGACGATGCATTTGTGCCGGAGCCGCCGTTCAGGTTCGACGCGCAGCAACGGGTCATCTCGGTGCCACCGGACTCTCCAGCCCGCAAGGCGGGATTTCGAGACATCCCGTTTTCAAAGATGGGATTGCTGAGATAGCGAAAAAGGGTGAAAATCTTACCTGTCACCCATGTAAATTCTACAAAATGTGACAGTCGACACATCCCCGAACGATCATACTTCCCTATATTGAGTCACGATCGATCCACGCGCATGCCCTCAGCGCAATCTATGTTCGATCACAAGTACCACTGAACCAGACGAAAAAACTCAGCACGCCATGATCATGCACCGCACCTGGGTGTTCGCCGCAGTTGCAGCCATCACAATGACTGCCGGTGCGAATGAACCCTCTCCGGCGCAGACCGGACCGGGTGTGCAGTATACGGGCTCGATGAAGATCGATGAGCAAGGGGTCCCGCGGGCCCTCTTCAATCTGCGAATTCCGTCAACTCAACACTCTCCGGAACTCGCCGCCCGCTCGTTTCTGGCTTCCTACAATCAGGCACTTCGCCTGGGCTCCGCCCACACCGATCTCGTCACGGCTGCAGTGGTGGATGCCCCCGGCGGCACGCACGTGCGATTCCAGCAGATGTACAACGGACTCCCGGTTCATGGAGCGGATGTCGTTGTGAGCGTCAACTCACTCAACGAAATCACCATGGTCATCAACAATGGCCGGACCGGAATCGAAACCCCGGTGAGTCCTTCGTTCAGCGCCACGGAAGCTATCAACATCGTCCGCGACATTCTCAAGACCTCCGACCGCGCCACCGGCCAGGATGATTCCGCTACGCTCGTTGTCTTTGCCGATCAGAAGGGAGTGTATTATCTTGCCTACCGCGTCACCATGACGCGTGAGGAACCTGCGGGGGATTGGGAAGTCATCATCGATGCGACGACCGGCGATCTCCTGCAGTCGCGCGACCTTTTCGTGGAGTATGAGGAGAATCATCAAACGCGCGGCAGCGGCTTCGTGTACCTGACCGATCCACTGAGTGCCGCCCGTCAGAAGTATGGGACGGTCGGATTCTCAGACAATGATGATCAGGATTCGGATTCCTTGTCGGCATATCGCAGCCTTGTGGTCCTCGATTCGGTTACGTTTACCGGAGGGAACTTCGTCCTCCGTGGGCCGTATTGCACGATCATGGACATCGAGTCGCCCCTGGAT
>DAINBR010000054.1:9541-12836 GCA_036732865.1 Bacteroidota bacterium
GCAATCACATCACCGACCCCTGATGGATTCCAGTTCGACCGGAGCCAGATGGGATTCGAAGCGGTGAACACATACTATCACGCATCGGAGGCGTACAAACGGGTCCGGGATCTCGGGTTCTCTTCCAGTCGCCTGCGTAAGATCCGGATCGATCCCCACGGTTTCCAGGGATTGGACAACTCGCACTACAGTCCCTCAGGTAACTGGATCGCATTCGGTACGGGGGGTGTCGATGACGCCGAAGACGCGGATGTCATCTGGCACGAATACGGTCACGCCATTCAGTACGCATTCTCCCCGACTTGGGGCGGCGGTGAATCCGCAGCGCTCGGCGAGGGTTACTCCGACTACTGGGCGGCGTCCTACGCGCGCTCCCTGAATCAGTGGACGCGGGAGGACGATCAATTTGCGTGGGTGTACAAATGGGACGGGCACAACGTGTACTGGTCAGGCCGCCGTCTGGATGATGCAAACACGTATCCATTTGAGAATCCGTCGCCGCATGTCGCGGGCCAGGTGTGGTCTTCCACGTTGATGGGCATCTGGAGTGAACTCGGCAGGGATGTCACAGACCGCATCGTCCTGAAGAGTCTCCACTATCTCGGTTACGGGGCCACTGCCTCCGATGCAGCAAATGCTATTCTACAGGCTGACCGGGATCTGTACAACGGCTCACACGCAGCCACGCTGGGTTACTGGCTTGGAACCGTGAAGCATTTCATCGATCCCGCGACGGTTGAAAATCCGTCTACCGGTATCGAAGATCTGCAGCAAGGCGTGCCGGCTTCATTTACCCTCGCACAGAATTTCCCCAATCCGTTCAACCCGAGTACTACCATTGGGTTCGATGTCCCAAGCGGGAAGGAAGGTTCGGGCGGGGCCTCCAGCCGGGTAAGGCTTGCCGTGTACGACCTGCTTGGCCGGGAAGTGGCGGTGCTGGAGGATGGACAGAAATCGCCGGGGCATTACGAAGTAAGGTTTGACGCTTCAGGATTGGCGAGTGGCGTGTATCTTTGCAGAATGGATGTCCGTCCGGGTGACGGCTCCTCTCCCCTTTCGTTCACGCGCAAGATGGCTTTTGTGAGGTAGACGCAACACTCCATCCGTCATGCGGCTCTCCATATGCGAGCGTGCGATTTCATACGCTCTCTGCATTTCCTCATCATCGGGCAGCGCACCACGCAGCTTTTCCAGATATCCCCTCCGCTTAACGGCGCGCATCGTCGTCGGAAAGTACAAATCGAACACCCATCCCATCTGGAGTAGCGTCAGATCATTGAGCCTCTTGACGTGCCGGCTTTCCACAATGCGCCCTGCGCGCAAATCTTCCATAACACCGGGGGATACTCCCGGGAGATTCGGCAATCCAATGGATATTGCCTGATTCTTCCTCTCCGGCAATGCATAGTGGTTCCCGATTGCCACACGCCAGATATCCAGCTTGTCAGCGTCGCGAAGGATGCGCGCAAAAAAAATCAGGCGAGAATCTCTGACCGGCGGGATAGTCGGCTGATTGTGATATCTGATCGCCCGCCGTACCAACGATTGCTCGGGGGGGGAGAGCGGGCGCAGTACTTTTTCCTTCTTCAGGATCTTCAGGCCCAACAAGGCATGGTTTTCCGACTTCGGATCGGCAAATGTCCTGTATTTCGCGTATTGCGCGAATCGCCCTACGTCGTGAAGAAGTGCAATTGCTTCGATCATCCGGAGATCGTGCGCTGGACAGCCAAGCTCCCCGGCGATCAATGATGCCTCCCTGCAGACACGCCGGGTGTGCACTTTCTTAAGTCGCGCGTTCCGGCGAAGCTCGGCATCACCCTCATCAAACCGGCGGACATAGGAGTGCCACCAGGATCGAATTCGCCCAAGCTGGTGCTCCGTCACCGGTCTGTTTCCTCCACACAACGGAATTCCTCAAGAAACGCCCTGACCTTCTCAAGACGAGGCCGGTCGATGGCGACCCGCACGGGCAGTTTCATCGCCCGGGCAAACTGGGCGCAGGCTTCCGGGATCCGTCCCATGTCGACGTACAGTATGCCGAGCTCGTACCGATGGCGCATGATGTCCGGCGCAATTTCGACCGCCTCAATCAAATACTGTTCCGCCTCGGCAAAACCGCCGTCGGGTATGTTGCCTACGAAAAGGGCGGCGAGTTGCATTTTGAACCAGCCGATGTTCCCAAGAGCGCGGTAGAATGATCCCCGAATGGAAAGAGCGATGTCGTCTCTGGGGTTGATCGCCAATGCACGGTCGGTTGCCGCCAGGAGTTCGTTCGAGAGAGAAACCTGATCCCTCAACCCCACCTCGAGCGCCAGATACCCCAGCGCAGCGGCCAGCCACGTGTGCCCTTCCCAACTTTGCGGATCCTTCCGGACGCATTCACGTGCGTAGCTCTCCGCTTCTCTCAGCAGGGCCTCCCGCTCCTGCTGGTTCTGCTCCACTTCACCGATACAGACGTATGCCCGCGAAAGCCGGCAGAGCAGCACGGGATCGCCCGGTGTTTCACTCAGCGCACCTTGGTATTCACGAACCGCGCCGCGATAGTCCATTTGAGCGAACGCGGCGTCTCCCGCAACAAGCCTAGCTGGTCCATCACACAGGGTATTCACCGGGTACGACATCAGGAGAGCAAACAGGATGGAAATTCGCGAGATCGTCATCATTTAATCTACCGGTTTAGACCCCTACAAACAAGAGGGACCTTTGCGGGAGAGCTTGAGAAATCGTATGTTTCATGATCATGTTCCAGACGGAACCGGTTATCTGGCTGCAGTCGTTTCGCTCCGACGCACTGACGTGGATAATGCAGGGCATCAGCGTGCTCGGGCAAGACACCATGTTCCTCGTGCTGGCACTGGTTGTTATTTTTGGGGTTGATCATCGAAAAGGTTTTGCGGTCCTCCTGACGCTACTTTGGGTTGCATTGCTGACGGCGGCAGTCAAGTCATTCTTCGCCCTGCCGCGGCCATCCGACGCGGACATGCGGGTCTTGCTCCTGGAATCCGGTCTGCCGAACACTTCGCCGTTTTTCTCTCAGGGTGCCACATGGTTCTTCGGCCTTCCTTCCAGTTCCTCCCATGCCCTGATCGGAGGCATGGTGGGTGCTGTCTGGGTGGCCTACGGCCCGGAACAAATAATGTGGAAAGGCCTTCCCTATGTCGTTGCTTCGCTGGTTCTCTCCCCTCTCCTGGGCTTGATCTTCGGGGTTCTTTTCTTCAAGATCACTCTCTATCTCGCACGCAATGCCACGCCAAAGGCAAACTATTTTTTCAGCGGGATGCAGATCCCCTCTTCG
>DAINBR010000055.1:0-12721 GCA_036732865.1 Bacteroidota bacterium
GCCAGCAGAGAAGTCCAAGCCGGTTGCCACTAGTGCTCCCCCCGGCGCAGGCAGGTACACTGTGCAGTTTGCGGCGTGGATGACCAGGTCCAAAGCGGAAGCCGAGGCACAGCTGCTCTCCAGAGCAGGCTATGATGCGTTTGTTGAGGAGGCAACCTTTGGCGACGATCATTGGTACCTCGTACGTGTCGGCCGTTATGACTCCCGTTCAGCGGCCCAGGAAATTGTTGCGAAGCTGCAACCCATGAGGGAAGACGTGGTCTGGGTGCCGGTGCTGCGCAACAGATAAGCCATTACACGGGACCACCAATGAACTTCATTGAGGCATTTTCCCGGGGAGGAGTGGTCATGTGGCCGATCCTCCTCTGCTTTCTTGTCACAGTGTACGTGATCGTGGATCGGTGGATAGTTCTGCATCGCGGCCGCTTCGATACCCAACATTTTCTGCCGAAGTTGAAGAGCCTCTATCGCCACGGTGACATCGGTGCTGTGCTGAGTTATTGCAGTCAGAAGGATGCGGCGATTCCGACCATTGTCCGTCGCGGAGTGTTGAAACGTGATCAGGGTGCCGCGAGTGTGCGTGAGACAGTCGAAGTGGCGGCGAGGGAGCAAATGTACAGCCTGGAACGTCACCTTTCGCTGCTCGCCGGCATCAGCGGTGTCGCTCCGATGCTCGGATTTCTCGGTAGCATCTGGGGATTGATTTCTGCATTCCGGAGTCTCGAGCAGACAGAGGGAGCTGCGATTCCGGCCGACCTGGCATATGGCATCTGGCAGGCCCTGTTGACAACTGCCTTTGGTCTGGTTGTCGGCATCGTCGCCATGATCGCGTACAATTTGTTCACGTCGCGCGTCAGGAGACTTGTGCATGAAGTGGAATCTGCTTCCAATGAGTTCCTGGACCTCCTCGACGAGCCCGGGGCGAACGACGATGTCGACCATGGACGCGATTTTCAGATAATCATGCGTTCACATATCGCTGAACCAGAACCTTTCCAGCAGAAAGAATGATACGACTGGACCCGGCACACAAGCCATTGCTCGGTGTGAGCGCCGCAGCATTTGCGAGTGTTCCCCTTATTGTCGTGTTTTTTCTCCTTCTTGTGCCGAGGAGCGGATCGGCGCCGACGGCGGGTGGAGCCGTACAGGCGCCCGCGGCCGTCGTGGCCGCTCCAGCGACATTGGATACGGGCCGGACAACGCCGGCAGTACGACCCCCTAAGCCAATCCCCAGCAAAATCGCACGCAGCGACCAACAGCGAGTTGCGCTGGCAACAAAAAAAGCACCGGTGGAGCGTGTCCTTTACTCGATGCGTTGGTCCGACGGAGCCCAACGGCGGAAGATCGCCGGAAAGGTCCCGCGGTTCCCGGCGGGTGTCACGGTGGAAGCCATGGCCCGGGCAGAATTGGTTGTCACAGGTGCGGGTGCAGTGCGTTCAGCAAAACTCCTGCAAACCGGCAACCCGCGTTGTGATGATGCAACCCTGCGCGAAATCCGGCTCTGGAAGTTTGACCCGTTGCCGCGACCGCAGAAACAGCCTGATCAGCGTTGTGTCGTAACTGTGAGCTTCACGCGGAAGTAGCGGAGTCAGCGGGTTCGTGCGGGTTTTTGCGGAAGTAGAAGTAGTAGAATACCGACTCGGCGAGCGTGAGGAGAGTGAGTGCTGCGGCGTCGTTGTCAAAGGCCTTTCCGAGCCCACCCGGAGGCATGACGATCTTGATGACAAACGATGCCATGCTCCATCCCACGAAGAAGATGAGCAGCATAAAGATTACCCCCAGAACACCTTCCTTTGTCCCTTCTTCCTGCCAGCGCTTCGTAAACACCGCGGCAAACGTCACGATGTGAAGATAGAAGACCACCAGCGCAACCATGTTTACTCCTGTTCCCGGAAAGTGATCACTGCCCGCAGCGTTCTCAGGAGAATGCGGATATCGAAGGCAAGTGACCAGTTTTCAATGTAATACAGGTCATATTTGACCCGTTCGTCGATGGAGGTATCGCCGCGGAGGCCGTTGACCTGCGCCCAGCCGGTGAGGCCGGTCTTGACGCGGTGCCGGTCAAGGTACTTCGGCACGACGGTGCCGAACTGTCTGACAACGTGGGCGCGTTCAGGTCTGGGGCCGACCAGGCTCATATCACCCCTCAGGACATTCCAGAGCTGAGGCAATTCATCCAAGCTCGTCCTGCGCAGGAACCGGCCGAGAGCCGTGCGTCGGGCATCGCTGCGGATGCCCAGTCCCGCGGTGGTATCGAGCCTCTCCGCTCCGGCGACCATCGACCGGAACTTGTACATTGTGAATTCCTGCCCGTCGAGACCCACCCGTTGTTGCCGGAAAAACACCGGCCCGCGTGAATCAAGCCGGATAAGGGCGGCGATCACTGCGTACAGCGGCGAGAGAATGATGAGGATGACTAACGATACGGTGATATCAAAGGCGCGTTTGGTGATCCTCTCCCATGATGTCAGGGGAATTCCTTTCAGCCGGAGGAAGGGGATTCCTTCGAGATCGCGGACACGCACCTGACTGGTCATCACATCGAGGAGGTCCGGGACCATCATAAACTCGACGTTGATGCCTTCGCATTCGGAAATTAACTCGAAGAGGCGCTGATGATCTTCGGCGCGGAGCGCAATGAATGCGAGTTGGACCCCTTCGGAGCGGATGTATTCCGGTGCACTGGCGAGTGGGCCCAGATAGGACGCCGTACCGATGCCCTGCGGAAACTGTGCGGGCGCATCGGCAAAATACCCCGTGATCGTGATGCCGAACGACAGATGTCCGTGCAGGCGCGTGTACACCTGGTTCGCAAGCGCCTCGCCGCCGATAATGATGGCACGCTGAAGATGCCGCCCGTGCTTGTACGACTGACGTTCAAGGGCCTTCATCAGCACCCTGCCGGCGAAGACTCCGCAAATGGCAATGATCCAAACGAGGACGATGACAACGCGGGAGTATGAAAATGTGCGGTAGAAAAACGCAGCGCTCATCACCAGGAGCATGCCGAGGCTGACGACCTTGATAATGTTGATCAGTTCATCGGAGAGATTGACGTTCCTCCGCGTGCCGTACATCCTGCGGGCATTGAAGAGAAGAAGCCAGACCGCGATGACAAACAGCGATGCAAGGATGTAACCCTGCAGGGGTGGCGCATCTTCATGCAGGAAACCGAGTGCGGAGAAGATGCCGGTGCGGAAACGCAACCAATAGGCAAAAAGGAACGCCGCTTCGACGGCAATTGCATCGGAAGCGATGGTGATGAGTGGAAGAAGGGACTCTCCACGCCGTGGACGGCTCATGACATGTTATCCGTACATCTCTCTTTCGATGAGAGCACAGAGGATGTGGCCGATCGTGATCTGCGCTTCCTGGATGCGTTGTGTGTCGCTGGAGGGAACGATGATGGCCACGTCCACGAGGTCTTTCATGCGTCCCCCCTCCTTGCCGATCAAGCCGATAGTGGACATGCCCTGTGTCCTTGCTTTCTGCAGGGCGAGGTTGACACTTTCGGAGTTGCCACTGGTACTGATGCCGATGAGAACATCTCCGGGCCGGCCGAGGGCCTCCACTTCGCGGGCGAAGACGTTTTCATAGCCGATGTCATTCGCCCCCGCGGTCAACATCGATGTATCGGCGTTCAATGCAATTGCGGGCAAGGCAGGCCGCTTGATGGCCGGATTCATTCGGATGACAAGCTCGGTGGCAATGTGTTGAGCGTCGGCGGCACTCCCGCCATTCCCGCAGAGGAGGATTTTTCCTTTTGCGTTCAGAGCACCGATGAGCACGTCGACAGCCTTGACGATTCGGTCGGCGCAGGCTTCAAAGGTCTTTTTCTTGATGTCGGCGCTGGCGGCGAATTCGTCCTGGATGAACGCCTGTCGCGCGAGAATCGTCAATGGGAGGTGTGCCACGTAAACCCCGGAAGTTGTGGTTGAGGGATCACTGGAGTACGCGTCTCACGATCGCCGTCACCTGTTCCAGCGCGGCATCAAGTTTGTCGACATCCTTGCCGCCTGCGGTAGCCAAATGGGGCCTGCCGCCGCCCCCCCCGCCGACCAATTTGGCCACCTCGCCGACAACCCGTCCGGCCAGGAGTTTCTTGGCCGCGACAAGGTCGTCGGTGACGACACACACAAACGAAGCTTTCTCGTCGAGGACCGTTCCCAGCACGCCGACGCCCCTGTGAAGTTTTGCGCGCAGTTCGTCGCCAATCCGTTTCAATTCATCCAGATCCGCTGCCTCAACACGGGCCGAAACGACCCGGATATCCTGGACCGTTGCAGCACCGGCGACAAGAGTATCAAGGCTCGAAGCCGCCTCCTGCACTTTGGTCTTGCTGACGGCCTTTTTCAGCTCCATTGCCCGGCGTGCCATCCCATCGGCGACCGATTGGCGTTCCTGGAGGCCTGATTCCGCCATGCGCAGGGAGTCCGCCAGAGAGCTTCCGTCAGGTATCACCAAGCGTCCGTTTGTGTCGGGGGGTGTGTTTGCATGCGCCGGGCTCTCTCCGGGGAGCTGGCGCTCCAGATCTTCCACTTCGCGTATCAGGGCGGCAATCTTGTCATCCAGCTCACGCGCGTGCACAAGACGTTCCTCGATGTATGCGCGAACACCGTTGCCCGTGACAGCCTCGATGCGGCGCACGCCGCTCTGGATGCCGGTCTCAGACACGATCTTGAACAACCCGATATCGGCCGTGTTGCTGACATGGGTCCCGCCGCAAAACTCGACACTGAACTTCTCATCCATGATCACCACTCGCACGTAGTCGCCGTACTTGTCGTCGAAGAACATCTTCACATTCGGGATCTTCTGCGCCTCGGAGATCGGGATGTCCACCTCGGTGCGGACCGCGATTCGCTGGGCGATCTTCTCGTTCACCATCTCCTCGATGGCGCGGAGTTCATCGGGCGTGATCTTGCCGAAATGGGGGAAGTCAAACCGGAGCCGGTCGGGAGCAACCAGAGATCCCTGCTGGTGCGCGTGAGGACCCAGTACACGGCGAAGTGATTCATGCAGGAGATGCGTAGCCGAGTGGTTCCGCTGGATGTCCTGCCGCCGCGGGATGTCTATGCGTGCATGCACCGGACCGGCGATGAGGTCGCCGGGCGATCCCTTGAGCATGCGCACTTCGTGCACGATCCGCTTGTCCTGCCGGAACGACTGAACAACCTCTGCCGTAAATCGATCGCCCTGGATAATGCCGATATCATCCACCTGCCCGCCCGCCCTGGCATAGAACGGCGTGCGATCCAGAGAAATGAAGTGCCCGTCGACCACCTTGCCGATCACCGCATTGGTGTCCATGGCGTCGTAGCCGACAAAGCGTGAATCCGGGAACAGGGAAAGATGCTGATGCGCGTCTTCGGCCGATCCCGGGTACTCAGCCCTCGGGCCGACGCGTCCGCGACTCTTCTGTTCTTCCATCAATTTCGTGAACTCACCGACATCGACTTTCAATCCCCGTTCGCCGGCCATGAGTTCTGTGAGGTCGAGCGGAAAGCCATATGTGTCGTAGAGGCGGAATGCGTCGCTCCCGGGAAACACCGTGGAGTGGCCGATTTGTTCGATGACCGAATCAAAAATTTCCAGACCCCGGTCAAGTGCCGCATTGAAGCTCTCCTCTTCGGACCGGATAACGCGTTTGATGTGATCCCGCTGAGAGAGCAGTTCCGGAAAAACATGGCCCATCGAATCCGCCACGGCATCGGTGATGGAATAGATGAACGGGTCGTGCATCTCCAGTTTCCGGGCGAAGCGTGCGGCCCTGCGCAGTATACGCCGGAGGACATAGCCGCGCCCGTCGTTGCCGGGGAGCGCACCATCGGCGATGGCGAACGATAGCATCCGGACGTGGTCGGCGATGACCCGCATCGCCACCTGCACCTCGTTCCCTTCGTACGGACGACCCGACGCCTGAACGACGGCGTTGATGATCGGCATGAAGACGTCGGTGTCGTAATTCGACCGCTTCCCCTGAAGGACGGCGCAGAGGCGTTCAAATCCCATCCCGGTGTCGACATGCTTGGCCGGGAGCGGTTCCAGCTCGCCGTTCTGGTTTCTGTTGTTCTGGATGAAGACCAGGTTCCAGATTTCCATCACGCGAGGATCACCCGCGTTTACAAGATTCCCGCCAGAACGGCCGGGTGTCAGATCCATGTGGATTTCGGAACAGGGACCACACGGTCCCGTTTCGCCCATTTCCCAGAAATTGTCCTTCTTGCCGAACCGGCGTATGTGCGATGGGTCGATATCCGTCTGGCTCTTCCAGAGCCCGGCGGCTTCGTCGTCCGTTTCATAGACGGTGGCGTACAGGCGTTTCTTCTCGAGCCCCCATACACCGGTGAGCAGTTCCCAGGCCCAGCCGATGGCTTCGGTCTTATAGTAATCGCCGAACGACCAGTTCCCGAGCATCTCGAAGAACGTGTGATGGTAGGTGTCACGCCCGACTTCTTCGAGGTCATTATGTTTGCCGCTGGCCCTTATGCATTTCTGTGTGTCGGCCGCCCGGGTGTACTCCCGCGTTCCGGTTGCAAGGAAGACGTCTTTGAACTGGTTCATTCCTGCATTGGTGAAGAGCAGGGTGGGGTCGCCGTGGGGGATGACCGGAGAACTCTGAACGATGCGATGTCCATGCTGCGCAAAGAAATCAAGGAATCCCTGTCGTATCTCGTCAGCTTTCATCATACCTCAATCTGCGTCATAAGTTGAATCTCTTCGAGAACCGCGCTCACTTCGACGCACCTGATCATTTCCCCCGCGTAAACGATTGCCCGGCCGTTATTGTGGACTTCCCAGGTCAGGACCTCCGCCTTCTCGCGCGCGCAGTGGATTGCCTTGATGATCTGGGTGATCACCTCTTCGAACGTGTGCACCTCATCGTTGAAGAGAATCACTTTAGCCGGCTCGTTCGTCTGCACTTCCTCTTCCAGGTGCTCAATTTCGAGTGGCTCTGTGGGCACGCGACCGATCCTCCATGTCGTAAAATTGTAGCAAAATTCGGGGTTTATTGCAATCTGCCTGCTTGCAACGCTCCTGCTGTGTGTGTATATTATGCGGATCGTCCACGCATCCAAACACAACCTTTGCAGGATACCATGGTGTTCGATCTGGATCTTATCGAACGTGTATATGCCCGATTCCCGGGACGTGTTCGGGCTTCACGGCGCGTTGTTGGGCGTCCTCTTACCTTGACCGAAAAAATCCTCTACGCGCACGCCTGGCGCCCGATGAAGACGCCAAACGAACGGGGAAAGACTTATGCCGAGTTCGCTCCCGACCGCGTGGCGATGCAGGATGCCACGGCTCAGATGGCGTTGCTGCAATTCATGTCAGCTGGCATCCCGCGCGTCGCCGTCCCTTCGACCGTCCACTGCGACCATCTCATACAGGCACAGGTGGGTGCGGTGGCGGACCTTCAGCAGGCCTCTGTTGACAACAAAGAGGTCTTTGAATTCCTGTCGGGCGTGTCATCGCGCCACGGCATTGGGTTCTGGAAACCGGGTTCCGGCATTATTCACCAGGTGGTGCTGGAAAACTATGCTTTTCCTGGCGGCATGATGATCGGCACTGACTCTCACACGCCGAATGCCGGAGGACTTGGCATGGTGGCGATTGGGGTCGGGGGGGCGGACGCTGTTGACGTGATGGCTGGGATGCCCTGGGAATTGAAGTTCCCCCGCCTCATCGGGGTGCACCTCACAGGCACGTTGAGCGGCTGGACGAGTGCCAAGGATGTTATTCTGAAGCTGGCCGGGATTCTCACCGTGAAGGGCGGCACCGGTGCCATCGTAGAGTATTTCGGTGACGGCGCAGACTCCATCTCTGCCACCGGGAAGGGGACGATCTGCAACATGGGCGCGGAAATCGGCGCCACCACGTCTGTGTTTCCGTACGACGGACGGATGGCTCAATATCTCCGCGCGACCGGGCGACAGAAGGTTGCATCCCTGGCTGATCGTATATCCGACTTTCTCCGTGCAGATCCTGAAGTCCTTGCCGAACCATCCGCGTACTACGACCGGATCATTGAGATCAACCTGAGTGAACTCGAGCCGATGATCAATGGGCCGTTTTCTCCCGATCGCGCCTGGAAACTATCCGAGTTCGGCCGTGCGGTTCGAGAGAATGGCTATCCCGATGAACTGCGTGTCGCGCTCATCGGCAGCTGCACGAATTCGAGTTATGAAGACATTGAACGTTCCGCCAGTGTGGCCCGGCAGGCAGTGAAACATGGCCTCCGCGCACGCAGCGCGTTCACGATTACTCCGGGGTCGGAACAAGTCCGCGCGACCATCGAACGTGACGGGCAGTTGAAAACGCTGACCGACATTGGCGGACTTGTTCTGGCGAATGCGTGTGGACCGTGTATCGGGCAGTGGAGACGTCATGACGTGCAGAAAGGGGACAAGAATTCCATCATCACTTCGTTTAACCGAAACTTTGCCGGACGGAACGATGCGAACCCCGACACTCATGCGTTTGTCGCAAGCCCTGAGATAGTGACGGCGTTTGCTCTCGCCGGGCGGTTGACATTTGATCCCCGGACCGACGCATTGACCACCGACAGCGGAGTGGCCGTGAAACTCGATCCGCCGACCGGAGACGAGCTGCCCCGTCGCGGTTTCCGTGCCGGCGAGAGCGGCTATCGCGCGCCGGCGCGCGCCGGCCGGAATATCCGCGTCAAGATCAATCCCGATAGTGAAAGACTCCAGGTGCTGACGCCGTTTCCGGCGTGGGATGGGAAGGATGTTATTGAGATTCCCGTGCTGCTCAAGGCAAAGGGGAAATGCACCACCGACCATATTTCTCCCGCGGGAAAATGGCTCAAGTTCCGTGGGCACCTCAACAACATCTCCGACAATATGTTCATCGGGGCGGTTAACGCATACAGCGGTGTCATCGGGGCCGGAATAAATCTTCTCTCGGGTGCTCATGAATCGTACGCTGCCATTGCCCGATCGTACAAGTCCCGGGGGTTGGGCTGGGTGGCCGTGGGTGATGAAAACTATGGAGAAGGATCAAGCCGTGAACATGCCGCCATGGAACCGCGGTGGTTGGGAGGGCGCGCGATCATCGTGAAGAGCTTCGCGCGGATCCATGAGACCAATCTCAAAAAGCAGGGGATGTTGCCCTTGACGTTCAGTGACCCCGCCGGCTACGACAAAGTGCGCGAGGATGATCGAGTCTCGATTCTGGGACTCCGCTCTTTTGCACCTGGTGTTCCTCTCACCCTCGTGCTGCACCATGCCGATGGGTCCACGGAAGAGGTGCAACTGACCCACACGTGTAACGAGAACCAGATCGGCTGGTTCAAAGCGGGGAGTGCATTGAATCTCATTGCGGCGCAGAGCGCCAACTATGCGCCGGCGCGCAAGTCTGCAGTCCGCAAACCCCGGAGGAATGTGGCAAAGAAGTCCGCCCGCGGTACGCAGCTTTCTGCGAAGGCCTCAATGAAAGCCCGTGCGAAGAAAACCGCATCCCGGCGGAACGCGAAAAGTGCAAAGCGCAGCCTCAAGACCCGTCGACGCAAGACAACCCGTACAGTGAAGAAGCGGAGCAGGTAATCCTGCTCTTTAAAGGGTTGAGATGCAGAGTTGGAGCTTCGCCGGTCAAAGCGGTGTTTGGAACCCCCATGACGGTTCCGGCGTTGTATACGCCGGAACCATTTGTCTTTACATTATGAGGATTCTATGCGGTATGATCCGATCATGATACAGCCATTCCGGGACGAATTGACCCGGATGGGTTTTAAGGAATTGCGCACAGTTGAGGCAGTGGACAGCTCAATCAAGGATCAGAAGGGAACAACACTCCTTGTCATCAACTCGGTGTGCGGATGTGCGGCTGGAAAGGCCCGCCCGGGGATCGGCATGGCGCTGAAAAACTCTCCTGTGCGGCCAGACTACCTTGCTACTGTTTTTGCGGGCGCCGATCTCGAAGCAACCGCCCGGGTACGCGAACACATTGGCACGCTGCCGCCCTCTTCTCCTTCGATCGCGCTCTGGAAGGACGGTAAACTGGTGGATTTCGTGCCGAGGTATCAGATCGAAAGCAAGGACGCATCCCAGATCGCCCAGTATCTCGTGGAGACATTCCGGGAACATTGCTGAGATCTCGGAAGCCTCGTAACGCCGGACGGAACACCCGCTGATGTGAAGAAGGTTAAGGCAAATCCAGACCGTATCTATCACTGATGTCCAAGCGGGGCATCGGACCGTTCAGCGGTTTGGCGTCGCGGACGTACCAGTCGTACCATTCGATGGTTCGGTATAGCAGGTCAATGCGCGCCGGTTGGCGTGCATTTCCGTGCTGCTCACCGGGGTATTGAACCAGACGGACGGCCGGATGCTTGTTGATTTTCATCCGGCGGTACAACTCCAGGCTCTGAGACGGGTGTACGCGCGTGTCGTCGGCGCCGCCACAGATCAGCGTAGCCGTCGTGCTCTGGTGAGCCCAGTACACCGGGCTGCGTTTGAGAGAGAATTCCCAGCTCTGTTCGAGGGGCTTTCCGGCATGCACTGCGAGTTCCTCTTCAGGAATGTCCGTGGTGCTCTGCTTGCTTACGAGATCGCTTATACCGACAAACATCGCCACGGCCCGAACGTATTTCGTGTAGTACGTGGCAAACCACGCCGAGGCAAAGCCGCCGTATGACCCTCCCCCAAGGCCTACGCGTTCCCTGTCCGCCGACCCCTGCGAAGTGAGGAACTCAATGCCGTCAGCAATGTCATCGAACTCCTTTCCTGCCGGGTCACCGAACCCTTCTGCCGCGAACGACACCCCATAGCCGGTGCTCGCTCGGTAGTTGGGATAGAATACCATGTACCCGTTTCCCGCGAACACCTGACCCGGTTCGCTGTAGCTGGAGAGCCATCCGTCGGAGTAATGCGATTCAGGCCCCCCGTGCACGACAACGAGTAGCGGGTAGCGTTTTGCCGGCTCTTCTCCTACGGGGTGAATCAGGAGGCCTTCTATTTCACGGCCATCGCGGGCTTTGTATTTGACCAGCGATTGAGTACCCAGTGTCCGTTGGGCCAGCCAGGGATTCAGAATAGTGGCGCGATCGAGAGCATTCTTGCCATTGACAAGGAACAGGTCTCCTGGAACCTGGGCAGACTGGCCTATCAGCGCGACAATATCACCTTTCACGGACTGCAGCGGTGCTTCGAAGACCACTCCGGTCTCCAGGGATGTCAGCAGGATGACATTCTCGCGCCTGCCAAGTCGCGCAGAGCGCAGGGAAGTGCTCACGCCGTCTGCTGAGCGGTAGATCACAGTTTCGGCATCCTCCCAGCCGACCCAGGTGATGTGGCCCGGGTGATTTTCCGGAGAGGCGTTGAACAGTGTGCTGCCGGCCGCAAGAGGCAGGGTGTACACCTGGCTCACGGCGTGGTCATTCCAATTGCGTGCTCCCACGAAGGCAAGATGCGTACCTTGAGGGCTGAACGAGAAATTTCCGAGCTTGCCCGGTGGCGTAACGAGTTGGCGGATGCTCCCGGAGGGCAACTCAAGCAGGTAGATCTTCCGGAACATGTAGCTCTGATCAACCAGTGGATCGTCAGAGGCAGCAAAGGCAATCATGCGTCCGTCAGGGGAGAATTCGAACGCCCACACGGAATACTCTTGAGTTAGTTGCCGGGGGCTTGCCATTGAATCCTGGGAAACATCCGCAAGATAAAGATTCCGGTCCCTCAGGCTTTCTTCATAGAAGACAAAGTTGTAGCCTCTGGTATCTAGAGTTTTTTCACGATTGGTTTTCGGTTGCTGGGCAACATATGCCATATGCCGCCCGTCAGGGTGCCAGCGGAAAGCGAGGACTGGTTCGTCTGCGTTTGTGAGTTGTCTTGCCTCACCACCAGCGGCAGGGATAGCCCAGACCTGGATTCTCTCCCCGCGCTTCATCAGGAAGGCTATCGTACTTCCGTCGGGGGACCATAGGGGCGAGCTGACACGGACCTTGCCTGCGACGAAGGGGCTTGATGATTGCGGCTGCGTATTCAGCACATGCAATTCGCTGAATGATGCTCCCGGCTCTTCGGCAGCAGGCCGTTGGGCACTGACTGTATAAGCAATGAATTCGCCGGATGGGTTCACAGTGGCAGACGTGACCGTCTTGATCTTGGCAAGATCTTCCGGCGACATTGTCGGAAATTGGGGCCGACCCGCTGCACAAGAAAGCAGCAAGGCTAGAAACGTGACGACAGCCAATATTCTATAGCACATGCGAGAAATCATATTAGATCTCTCCGCTAAGTTATTAATGTTAATGACATTACTGTCTACGGCGAAAGTAATGGATAGTTTTGAAGATGTTTATACAGACAGCAGGAACAGTGAAAACGAATACTATCATCAAACCGTACGCGATGCTCTTGGGTAGTGGACCCGTCAGAAATATCTGAAGTACAACCACTACGATGATCGCCAGCAAAGTGGAAATGATCCTCTCGCCGGGGCTTTTGTTGCTGTCAAACGCCCGTAACCTCAATGTTAGAAAATAGGCCAACCCCAGTCCGAGGAGCGCGCCGGAAAAAACATTCGTGTTTCCGGATGCTAACAGCAGTGCTCCCGGGAGCACGACGAGGGAGATGATTTCGATGGCCTGGGAAGCGGGCGTATTGCCGGCAAGGCCAGGAAAAATCGAACCGCGGTTGTCACGCGTGCGGGGAAAGAGCAACGTGACGCCCAGAATCGCAATCCCTCCGAGCAGCAGTCC
>DAINBR010000056.1:0-12665 GCA_036732865.1 Bacteroidota bacterium
TATGCGCGCCGTGGAAACACGGCGCATGTGAATGACTTCAGACAAAGACCTCCTCCGCGCCGCCGCGACCGGCGATGATGACCTCGCCCTGGTCCTCAAGCTGCTTTACTGTTTCCACGATGCGTGTTTGCGCCGCTTCCACCTCTTTGAGGCGTACCGGGCCCATGTATTGCAGCTCTTCCCTGAGCAGCTCGCGTGCGCGCTCGGACATATTGCGCAGCACTTTATCCTTGAGCTTGTCGTCCACAACCTTCAATGCCAGCGCCAGCTCGCGTTTGTCTACCTCCCGGAGAACACGCTGGATCCCCCGGTCATCCACATAAAGCAGATCCTCGAAGAGGAACATGAGCCGCTTGATCTCGCTCGACAGCTGCGGATCCTGCATCTCGATGTGCTCCAGGATCATTTTCGCGGTCGCATTGGTACACTTGTTCAAGATCGATGCCATGGATTTAGAACCGCCCAGGGAGCTCATGTTCTGACTGATTTCCGTGCGGGCGATTTCCTCCACCACATCCTCCATTTCGGCGAGCAGCGCCGGCGAGACTTTCCCGAGCGTCGCCACCCGGAGACTGACGTCGTTCCGCAGGTCGTCCGGCAATTCCGTCAGGACCTGCGCGCACTGATCGGGGGAGAGGTTGGAGACGATGAGTGCGATGGTCTGAGGATGTTCCTTCGCCAGGAAGCCCGCCAGCTGGGAGGCGTCGGCCTTCTTCAGCATGCCGAACCCTTTGACATGTGTCAGCGCTTTCACCTTTTCGAGCACGTCGGTGGCACGCGAGAATCCCAGGGTCTCCTCGAGCAGCTTCTGCGCGTAGTCAATCCCGCCCTGAATCACGTACTCCTGTGCGGTTATCATGCGGTGAAATTCCTCTACAACGACGTCGACCAGCGACGACGGAACGCCGCGCACATTCGAAATGTCGATCGTCAGGAGCTCAATTTCCTCCTGCGACAACTGGCGCATCAGCCGCGTTGCAGTCTCCGCATCCAGCGACAGCATGAGGAGCGCCGCTTTCTGTCTGGAGGTCAATCTGTCCGCACTGAGATTGGGGATCGGCACCTGTTCTACTCCGGATTATTCTTCTGTCAACCACACTTTGAGCAACCGTGCACTGTCGCCGGGCTTCTCCCGGATGTACTCCGAGATCTTCTTCCGCCGTTCATTTCGCAGGAGTGCATCGGTGCTGATTTCTTCCTCGGGATTCGGGAGTTCGATGATCGGCCGTTTCCCGTCGAGCTGGACTCCCAGCCCGGGGATGTCCGTCTCAAGTACCGGCAATTCGATCCGTGACCGGAACCGGCGCAGAAGTGACCACAAGACCGCTACGGCACCCAGCATCGCGATGCCCAGGAAGATTTGCTCTTTGTAGCCGGTCCACTCCGCAAAGGGTGAAGAGCGGTAGACGAACTCCTGTTCGGGGGTGTGCGTGCCGAAGGTCAGGTTTGTCACCGAGACCTCATCATTCCGGAGCGAATTGAATCCCACCGCCTTGCGCACCAGATCGGTAAGCTGGAGCATCTCGTAATCCGGACGCGGTTGTATCTCGGTCACGGTCTGACCGTCGCGTAAGGACGTCGCCGGCACACCATTCACCAGTGCCGCCACCGTCAGCCGTTTGATATTGCCGAGATTCTCGACAATGTGCTCTACGGTCTTGTTGACTTCGTAGTTCGTGACCGTGTTCGACCGGGTGGACGGGGGAAGTGAATCGCCGGTGGACGACTTCTCTTCGCTGATCTGTTCACTGCGCACGGCCGTCCTGTCGGGGTCGTACTGCTCCAGCGTGCGTTCCACCTGGCGGAAATCGAGTTCGGCATTGACCTGCACGAGAGCATTTCCTTCTCCCACGACGCTTTCGAGGAGCGACTGTGCTTTCTGGCCCAGGTAGCCTTCCACGTGCTGCTGCATCTCATACTGCGTCGCCGTGAGTGCGGCAACGGAGTTCGGCTTGTGCACATCCGACAGCAGCTGGCCTCTGGAATCAACGATGGTGACATTGCCCGCTTCCAGCCCTTCCACGCTGCTGGACACAAGGTGGGCAATCCCCTGTATGATCTCCGCCTTCAGTGGTCTGTTGCTCTTCAGCTTCAGCACGACTGACGCCGTGGAAGGCTTCTCGTCTTCCTTGAAGAGCACCTTCTCGGGAACAACAAGGTGCACCCGCGCGGCTTCCACTTCTTCGATGGTGAGAATAGTGCGGGCAAGTTCGCCTTCGAGAGCCCGCCGGTAGTTCACTTTCTGCACGAAGTCCGATATACCGAGGTTGGTGCGGTCAAAAATCTCGTACCCGATTATGCTTGACTGCGGGAGGCCTTCTCCGGCCAGCGCCAGGCGCATTTCGTACACCTTCTGCTTCGGCACAAGGATGGATTTCCCGGCGTCGTCCAGTTGATAGGAGACATCCTTCTCCTGCAACTTCCCGATGATTTTTGATGCATCTTCCGGGCTGAGATTGCTGAAGAGAGTGCTGTACGTCGGAGCGTTCACCAGGGTCACCAGGGCGATAATACCCGCAACAGTCCCCAGCGTGACGAGACCAATCGTGACCTTCTGGCCAGTCGTGAGCCTACGCACCAGGCCCGTCAATTGCTGCTGCAGTACTGTGTGATCAGCCATGGATTACACCTGCATCCTCATGATTTCACGGTAGGCGTCGAGGGCCTTATTGCGGATTTCCATCAACAGGTCGAAGCTGGTTTTCGCTTTCTCCACGGCAACCATCACCTCATGAAGGTCAACGGCTTCCCCGACGACCATTTTCTCCACCGCCTTGCCGGCCTCGTTCTGCAGTGAGTTGACGTCCGCCATCACACGTTCCAAGGTTTCGCCGAAAGAGGCATTGGTCTCCTTGAGCGTCCGGTTTATCTGACTGCGTTGGTTTGTTTGTGCGACATTTGGCACCAGGGTCAAAGCTTGACTGATTTTCATGAACTTATCCTTTGCGGTCCACCAGCGTCCCGGTGGGTGCATTCTGCTGTTGAATTCCCCGGTCCGAGTAGACTTGATGGGCACGGACGTCGGTGCGGGAATCGGGAAAGAGGCCTTCGAAGAACGCCTTCTCGTCTGTGGAGAGCAGCGGGGTGTTCCCCGTGCGGACCGGTGCGCGGTGCGATGGCGCTTCGGCAGGCAATGCCGTTGCCCCGGTCCCGCGACGATTTCCCGCCGTGCCGGTGAATACCGCAGACGAATGTATTGCATGCACATCCATACTCAGATCTCCAGAGAGTCTTTTGCCATATTTTTCGCGGCGGTGATAGCCACGACGTTCGCCTCAAACGATCGCGAGGCGGAAATCATATTGACCATCTCGGTGACGACATTCACATTCGGCATCGCTACGTAGCCGTTGGGGTCTGCGTCGGGATTGCCGGGATCATACACCATGCGCGGGGGAGTGGGATCCACTGTCTCCTGTGCCTGGATGCTCGACGTCGCCGGCAGTTCTTCCCCCGTGACAAACCCGCTCCCCGCAACATGGCCCGGTTGTGTCGTTGCGAGGGGCACGCTGGCCTGGCGGAACGCAGAAGCGAACACTTGCGCACTGCGCGCCTTTAGCTCTATTATCTTGCGCCGGTATGGTCCGCCTCTTTCGGTTTTCGTCGTCTCCGCGTTCGCGAGATTTTCTGCGATGCTGTCCATCCGGCGGCGTTGAACGCTGAGCCCCCGGGAACTGATATTCAGTCCTGCAAAAATCCGATCAAGTTTCATGGCGTCCCCCTGATGCTCTTCTGAATACCGCGGAACGTGTCGCCGATGAGGCGGGCCGCAAACTTGAACCGCAACTGTGTCTTCGCAAGTTCTGCCATCTCCTGATCGAGGTCGACATTGTTCACACCGCTGGCCAGAGGATCGGTCAGTTCTCCGGAGGGCACCGTCTGCACCACCGGCGTCGCCGTCGATGCTGCTTGTCCACCGATGGGCAGATGCCGGGGGTCCGTACGCATGCCTGGAATGCCGCCGGCCTGCAACGCTCCGGACAGCTCGTCTTCGAACTTCACGGACTGGGCTTTGTAGCCCGGCGTGGTGATGTTGGCGATGTTCCCGGCGATGACCTTCTGACGGAGAGCATACGCATCCAGAGCCCTGTGAAGTACAGGGATTCTCGTGCCATCAAATAGTCGCATGCTTTGACTTGAGATTGTTTCTTCCTCGCTCACTGGCCGTTCGGAACACGCCTCCTGCGTCACTATCACGCCCGGCCCTCACTTCCATGTTCCGGCCGCCCAGATCTTCCCGCGCACCGCTGCCGTGGTGAGCCACTCCGCCGACACTGCCGGGCGAGAGGATCCCACCTTTCCCCCCGCCCAACAGGTCACAAGCCCAGATCGTCATCCCAGCCGTCGTAGTGGTATTGAAGTTTCTGAGTGGATGTGTTTCTATATGAGACAACGGCATAGGCCGTTACCAGTGTCGCAACGAGACCGGCGAAAAGTGCCAGGCCGCCTATGCCGAGGTTCAGGCTCTTGGGACCATGTGTCATATCGCATCGTCCTCTGGTTTGGGAAGCATTTGGTGAATTCATGCCTCTTCGTACATCAACTGGGGTGCCAACCTTCTTTCGTGGCCGTCAAGGCCAAAGAATGTCACTTCTCCAGGGACCCGACCCGGCATAGCGCGCAAGGCTGGCTGTTATTAGCCACATGATGGCTACTCTTCGTCATATTCAAGCCGCAGACTCGCAGAACGGCCGCATTTGCACTGGAAATCAACGCCTGTTACCCGGTCTCCGTCGCGCTGTACATACACCATTGGATCTTCTGCGCTTCTTTCTTCCAGACCCACTTCCTCAATTCCTTTTCGCACCACCAGTGCGCGTTTGACGACGTTTCGCTTGGCACTGACTCCGCGGCGCTCTTCATGCTCCGCCGTACAATCCGCCAAGTCCTTGAATTCCTCTGTCTGTCCCTGCCGAATCATTTCGCTACCCCTTGCGCCGTTTGATCGCTGCGAGCTGCGGTTCAACAATGTTCGTGTAACATTCAGGGCAAATTCCGTGTGAGAATTTCGCCTCCGATCGTCGCGTGATATATGTTTCGACGGGTTCCCACTTCTCCCCGCCTGCTTGAATCCGCTTGCACCGCGGACAGATCGGTAGCAACCCTTCCAGCTGTCGCATCTGATGTTGCAGCGACAGTATTCGTTTCGCCACACCGAGCCGTACTGCGAGTTCGCCGGCGTCTGCGGGCTTCACGATGAAGTCATCCGCTCCCGAGCTCATACCCTCGACATACGCGTGCGTTTTCTCGAGGGCCGTCAGAATGATGATATACGTGTAGTCGGCACGTTTCACCGAGCGTATGTGCCGGCAGAGCTCGGGCCCGCTCATCTCCGGCATCATCCAATCCGTTATGACCAGCGCAGGTTGCTCTCGTTGGTATACCTCCCATGCCTGCACACCGTCCCCCGCTTCCACAACGGTGCACCCCAGCTGAAGTAACTGCCTGGCAAGTATGGTGCGCGACGCCTCGTCGTCCTCGGCAATAAGGACTTTCATGCTTTACTCTCCGAGAAACAGAATTCCCGCTGCAATTCTTCTTTTACCTGCTCAAATTCCTTTTCGACGGCGTGCAAGCGTTCCTCAACGCCTGCGAGTCGTTCGTCACGGCCGGCCGCCTGGAGCTCCTGACTTATATGCATCATCCTCATCACACCCATATTCCCGCAGATCCCTTTGAGGGAGTGCGCAGCCGTGAAGAAGGAGTTGGCATCGTTCAGTTCCAACGCGTGCCACATGGTCACGATGCGCATGGGAGCATCGTCCAGAAACGATCGAACCAGCGTGCCAAAGAGTGCCGGTTCCTGCCGCTTGCCCAATTCCTGAAGGTATTTGAGCCGCTCCCAGTCGATGCGCACAATCGCCGCATCATCAGCACTTTTCTCCTGACCCTCCGGCTCAGCGGCTGCACCCGTGTGTACCCAGGCGCTCAGCTTGTCGGCGAGTTCTTCAAGCATCACGGGCTTGGTGAGAAAATCATCCATGCCGGTTTCCAGGCAATGTTCCCTTTCCCCCTGAAGAGCATTCGCCGTCATCGCAATGATGACCCGGTGCTTCCCTCCCCTCTCCGAACGGCGGATCAACCGGGTCGCCTCAAAGCCATCCAGGACCGGCATATGGCAATCCATCAGGATGACGTCAAACTCCTGCGCTGCCAGCAGCTCCACGGCTTTCTGCCCATCCGGCACGATTTTGTATTCACATTCCAGCTTGCTGAGCATGATGGAGGCGACCAGGCGGTTCGCTTCGTTGTCTTCTGCAACGAGCACGCGCACGCCGCGCAACGAGCGTTCTTTCTCCGGCGCCGGGTGCGCCTCGGTCTCCTGCACGGTGATGTCTTCTACGGTTTCGAGCTTGACGGTAAACCAGAACGTACTGCCTTTCCCGACCTCGCTCTCCACGCCAATCGTTCCATTCATCATCTCTACGAGCTGCCTCGAGATCGCCAACCCCAGTCCCGTACCGCCGTACTTCCGCGTGGCCGACCCGTCCACCTGCGAGAACGATTGAAACAACGCCTTCAACCCGGACGCGGAAATGCCGATGCCGGTGTCGGTAACATCGCAGCGGATGGTTACCTCCTGTTTGGACCGCTTCGGGACGGACACGAAGATCGTGATCCCTCCGCGCTCGGTGAACTTGATCGCATTGCCCACGAGATTGGTGAGGACCTGGGAAAACCGGATGGCATCCCCGGAGGCCATCGCCGGAACCCCGGAATCGCAGATGACCTCCAGCTGGATCCCTTTTTCCTCGGCGTGACCCGTAAACAGATGAACGGCCTGCTCGACTGTTGCGCGGATCCCGAAGGGTGCATTGTCGAGCGTGAGTTTGCCGGCCTCGATTTTGGAGAAGTCGAGGATATCGTTGATGACTGTGAGCAGCGCATTGCTGCTCCCCTTGATGATCTGCAGGTACTTCCGCTGGTCGGTATCCAGTTTGGTGTCCCGGAGAATATCCACGAGTCCCATGATGCCGTTCAGCGGTGTGCGGATCTCATGGCTCATGTTGGCCAGGAACTGCCGTTTGGCGATATTTGCGACCTGGGCTTGTTCGAGCGCGCTCTGCAGCTCACTTGTGCGTTCCTTGATGGCACCTTCCAGCGTGCGGTTGTAATCCATCATTTTCTGGTACAGGGCGGCGTTTTCCAGCGCATTGGCGCATTGGAACAGAAGAATTGAAAGGAGATTGAGCGATACGTCGGCGATGATCTGGTCTGGTCCGGGAAGAACGCCGACAAACATGCCGAGAACCCGCGAGCGCGTGGCAAGCGCATGGAGCACCAGATTCGTCGCCGAAGTTTTCGCGGGAACGACAAGTGCCCGATTCTGATTGAGCGCCCACGCGAACGTCCCATTGTCAACCTGGAGATCGATTTCGTGCTGGAGCTGCGCCAGGCGGTCGGCCGGTGTGCAGTGCGTGATCACCAGTTCGCCGCCCTGATCGGGCTCCGTCATGAAGGCAGTCACCTCGAGTGTCAGCACACGGCACACGTTCGATCGCGTGGCCGCCATGATTGCCGACGCATCCTGGCCAGGGTTGATCCTCGTCTGGAAATCCCCCAGCGAAGCGACAAAGTCCAGCGCATCAAGCACCCGCCTATTCACCCCCTCCAGATGCCGCACGCGCGCTTCGGTATGCCGGAGTTGACGGACGATATCGTTCATCTCGGCCATGTCAGGCATCCGCCATCATTGTCTGCAGAGCATCATGATATTGACGATCGACCTGTTCTTCCACGCTGGTAAGAGCACTCGGATGAAGACCCAATTTCTCCCATGCGCCGGGGTCCAGCGGGGGCACATACATCTCCCCGCTGCTGCCAAGGTTCATGGCGTGAACTATGATATCGGAGAGGTGGACGATCGCTGTCTCCATCGGAAAACGACTCGCAGAGGCCGGGTCGTGATGAAACATCGCAATCTCTTCCAGGCTCGCCGGCAACTTCCAGATCTGGAGCAGCATTCCTCCGACAACGGCATGGGTGAACCCCAACGCCTCACGCTCCGCTTCGTAGAGCAACATGGGTCCGTTGTGTGCGCGTCGGAGAATTTCCTGACTCTTCGCGGCCAGCTGGGTGAAGAGCACGAGCCTGCCGATGTCGTGCAGCATGCCCGCGACAAAAAAACGTTCCGGGGTGGTGTCACGGCGCATTGTTGCAAGGACGCGCGCCGCGAGACCACAGGCAATGCTGTGCCGCCAGAACGAATCCATGCTCACGACGTGTGATTCGATCCCCTTGAACATCTTCATCACCGACGTCGCCAGTGCGAGGGCGCTCAGCTGCTGCGTGCCTACGATGGTCACCGCCTGCGATATCGTCTCGACCCTCGACGGGAAATTGTAAAACGCGCTGTTGACGATGCGCAGAAGACGCGCCGTCAGGCCGGGATCGTCGCGGATGACTTTGGCGATGTCCGACATCGACTTCTTGGGATTGTTGATCGCCTCCTCCAGCCGGAAATGGATGGTGGGAAGAGACGACACTTCGACGTATCCTTTCAACAAATCACGTGGACTGATGTCCATCCTGGGCCTCCGTCATCGTGCGTACGTAACGTAAAACGGCAAGGCGGGCGAGCTCTTTTGTGCCCGCGTGCTCCATGTCGGCAAAGCGAAACGCGGCGCGGATCGCCTCCTCGGCTTTCTCGCGCGCGGCGGGATCGATTGCCGCCGCATCTTGCGCGGCAACATCCTCCATCGCCACTCCCCGGATGTCGGCTTCGGTAATCCCCCACATTCTGAAGACCCGGATATGCTTCTCGGAGATCTCGATCCCCTTGCCGAGCAGGGTCCTGCCGTTCCGGTCCTGGACGTCGGCGGCAAGCACCATGCCGGCACGGACATCATTTAGGCTGATTTTACCCATAGGTCGTATCCTCGTGTGTCACAGCTTGCTGCAATCAGGACAAACTGTATGCTCGAACGCCGTCTCGGTCTTTTCCCCGACAAAGGATTCCAGGGGATGCCAGTGATTCCGCTCATCACGGATCTTTTTGCAGTAGGAACAGATCGGCAGCAATCCTTCGAGCTGATTCACGTCATTCTGGAGGCTGACCACGCGCTCCGCCACCCGCAGCCGAGCGTGCAGACCATCCGGATCCAGCGGCTTGGTGACAAAATCATCGGCCCCCGCCTCCATCCCCTGCAGGTACTTCTCCCGGCCGCTCAATGCGGTCAGAAGAATCACATATGTGTATGCCGTCTGTTCCATCCCCCGGATCCGCCGGCAAAGCTCCAGTCCGTCCATCTCCGGCATCATCCAGTCTGTGATCACCATGCAGGGATGTTCCTTCTGGTAGAGGGTCCACGCGGTGTTTCCGTCGTCGGCAGTGATCACATCGTGTCCCATCCGGCGCACCCGTGCGGCAAGAATGTTGCTTGACACCTCGTCGTCTTCAGCAATCAGCACTTTCATCGCACGCGCTCCCGGGCGGTGGAGAAGCTTGCGATTGCCTCGCGGACAGTGACGAAGGCGGTTTCAAGGGAATTCACCATATCCGTCGCGCCGTCAGTGCTCCCCCGTTGTCCCAGTTCCTGGAGTTGCTGGGCAATGGATGCCATCCGTGTTGCGCCGATATTCCAGCAGCTCCCCTTCAACGCATGCGCCGTTTGGCCGAGGGCCGCTGCATCACCCGTCTCCGCCGCGACGACCAGATTGACGAGTCTGGACGCAGTGTCATCTTCGAATCGCCGGAGTATGGACAATACCCATTCCGGATCTTCTTCGTCGCCGAGGTCTGCCAATTCATCCCACCGCGCCCGGTCGATGTCCGGCTCCTGCGTCTCCCCGTGTTTTTCCGGTAATGCAATTCCCTCTGGACCCCGTGGCATAATTTTCCCTCTCCATACATTGAGGAGCACTGCAAGGGCCTTCTGGGTCACAGGCTTGGACACGTAATCGTCCATACCCGCCGCGAGGCACTTGTCGCGATCCTGTTTCAGCGCATTTGCCGTCATCGCTATGATGACCGTATGTTTGTCGTTCGACTCATTCTCGCGGATCATCTTCGTCGCCATAAAGCCGTCGATCTCGGGCATGTTACAGTCCATGAACACCAGATCGTACGGGACAGCTCGGAGCGCGTCGACAGCTTCCTGACCATTCGTCACGACATCCGCGCGGCAGCCGAGCTTTGCCAGCATGCGGAGCGCAACTTTCTGATTGACAACATTGTCTTCCGCGACCAGCACCCGCAGCAAACGGGCGGGGCCTGCATCGCTCGACGCCGGGATTTCCTGAACCGTCTCACCCGCACTGGAATCCTGCTTTTTCCCATCCGTACCGCCGGTGGTCTGTCGCGAAAAACACGCCGTGAACCAGAACGTGCTGCCGCCGCCCGGGTCGCTCCGGACGTCGATGGTGCCACCCATGAGTTCCACCAGCTGCTTGGAAATCTTGAGACCGAGCCCCGTTCCTCCGTACTTGCGTGTGGTTGAACCGTCCGCCTGGAAGAACGCTTGAAAGAGGTGTGTCCGTGCATCCGCGGGGATTCCGATGCCGGTGTCGGCGACTTCAAATCGAAGCCGGACACTATCCTCTCGCTCCTCCTGGAGCGTGACGCGTACCGATACCTCACCCTTTTCGGTAAACTTGACGGCATTGCTGAGGAGATTCACAAGAATCTGGCGCAACCGGCCGGGATCGCCGGCCAATGCCGCAGGGACTCCATCGGCAACTGTACACGAGAGTCGCAGTCCCTTTTCATGCGCCCTCGGCGTGAGGAGGTCCACCGCCTCTTCGACGGTCATCCGCAGGTCAAAGGCAAGACACTCCAGCGACATCTTCCCCGCTTCGATCTTTGAGAAGTCCAGAATGCCATTAATGATCGAGAGGAGAGCATCACCGGAGGTCCGGATGGTCTCTGCAAACTCCCGCTGATCAGCCGATAAGGGTGTATCAAGAAGTATGCCCGTCATGCCGATGATCCCGTTCATTGGTGTGCGGATCTCATGGCTCATATTCGCGACAAATTCCGACTTGAGCTGTGAGGCCTGCAGGGCTTCCTCCTTCGCCTGGCGCAGTTCGACCGCCTGGATTTCCAGCATTCTCGCCTGTTCTTCGGCCATCGATTTTGCGACGAACAGGTCAGACGCATGACGTGCAAGCTCGCGCTCGGCGAGCTTGCGCTCGGTAATGTCGCGGACGATACTCAGGAGTATCAGCGGTTGCCCTTCGCTTTCAATGAACGCATTCGAGACGGCAAACCAGACCGAGCGGTCATTCCAGAGAAGGTTTTCTTTTTCGAAATACGCCTCCACTTCCCGCGTAGCGAACCGGGCCCGATACTCTTGCAGCGTGTGATCCCGCCAGGCGTTATGGTACAGTACCGCCATGGAATTGCCTTCAAGGTCCTCTCGCGAGAGGCCGACCAGCTCGCAGAACGCCTTGTTCACCATCAGGATACGCCCGTCCGCATCGGAAAGGCGCATCCCGTCACGTGAATTCTCCCAGAGAAGCCGGAACTGATTCTCGGACTTGCGCAGCTGTTCTTCCGCCCGTTTCCGCTCGGTGATATCCCGCGCGACTATCACGACTCCGAGCACCCGGCTCTCGTGCATGAGGATGGAGGTCGTCAGCGACATCCAGAAGTTACCACCCTGCCGGGAAGCACCCATGATATCTCCGCTCCATCCTCCCTTCAGGGTCCCACGCGTCGCGCCACGGATCATATCGGGCGGCATCGACGAGGACAATAACATCACGACCTGTTTGCCGATGAGCTCGTCCAGAGCGTAGCCGAAACGATCTGTGACCGCCCGGTTGGCATACGTGATCCTCCCCCGCGAATCAGTGATCACCACGAATTCGCGGATGGATCGCGTAACGTGCGCAAGCCGTATCAGCTCCTGTTCGATCTTCTTCCGTTCGGTGATGTCCTCCTTCACAGCCACGTAGTGTGTGGTGCGCCCGTCCGCATTCCTGATGGGCGAAATCGAAGCATATTCCCAATAAATGGCCCCGTCTTTCCGCCGGTTGGAGAACTCTCCCCGCCATTCCCTTCCCTGCAGCAGCGTGTTCCACATATCACGGTACACTTCCTTCGGTGTGTGGCCCGAATTCAGGATCCGCGGGTTGCGACCGATCACCTCCGCAGCGGAATAGCCGCTTGCCTGCTCGAACTTCGGGTTGACGTACTCAATGGTGCCTTCCAGATCTGTGACCACGATGGATGCAGGACTTTGCTCAACCGCGCGCGAGACCGTCCGCAAACGGTTGTTCAGCTCTTGCATCTCTTCTTCAGCCCGTTTCTTGTTGATGCTCAGCGCGACCTGCGGGGCGACCGCCTCAAGCAGCTGCAGCTCATGATGCGAGAACCGGATCCGTTCGTCGTAACTCTGCACAACCACCACACCGAATGTTTTTCCTCCCGCGATCAACGGAACGCCCAGCCAGTCCACCGATGGTGCACCGATCGATTCCACTTCACCGCTGGCAACCATCGCGGCAAAGGCGGCCGGAGTGGCGAGCAACGACTTCCCGGTGCGCAGCACATATGCGGTAAGCCCGCGCCCAGGTGCTACTGCCGGGCACTCCTTGTCGACCAAATCCACAAAGTAGGGGAAGTGGAGACGGTCGAGTGTTTCGTCGTAGAGCGCGATGTAAAAATTCTCCGCCGGCATGAGTTCCGCGATGATGCCGTTTGGGACACTCCGAGTTGCTGG
>DAINBR010000057.1:0-12654 GCA_036732865.1 Bacteroidota bacterium
TTATGTAGGGCAAGGGCACCGTGTAATGATTGCGGCCGCCGATACGTTTCGCGCAGCGGCGAATGAGCAGCTCGAGATATGGGCAAAGCGGGCGGGTGCGGAGATCATACAGCAGAAGCAGGGTGCAGACCCCGCCGCCGTCGCATTCGACGCAGTGAGTGCCGCTGCCGCACGCGGATTCGATGTGGTGATCATAGATACCGCGGGGCGACTGCACACGCGGACGAACCTGATGGAGGAACTCCGCAAGATTCACCGCGTGGTCGGCCGTCACAGCCCAACGGCGCCACAAGAGGTTCTGCTCGTGATCGATGCATCTACCGGTCAAAACGGTCTGCAGCAGGCAAAGCAGTTCAGCTCCACGACCGGTGTCACAGGGCTCGTGCTGACGAAACTTGACGGGACAGCGAAGGGCGGCATTGTGCTTGCCATCGCACATGAATTGGGAATCCCCGTCCGCTACATCGGCGTGGGTGAACGCCTGGACGATTTGCAGCCGTTCGACCCGGAGCAATTCGCGGAGGCGCTGTTCGAGGGATGAGCACGACAACGACAGAAATCACACCGCTAGCACCCAGGCGGCGCGTCGAGGTCCTCCCCGACCACATCGCCAATAAGATCGCCGCCGGTGAAGTGATCCAGCGGCCGGAATCTGTCGTCAAGGAACTTGTGGAGAATGCCATCGATGCCGGCGCGGGCTCGCTGCAAGTGGTTATCAAAGGCGGGGGCACCGATCTCGTGCAGGTGGTAGATGACGGCTGCGGGATGGACGAACGGGATGCGGTGGCATCGTTTCTCCGCCATGCCACGAGCAAGATTGTGCGCTACAAAGACCTCGAAGAGATCGGCACGTACGGTTTCCGCGGAGAAGCGCTGGCGTCCATCGCGGCAGTCGCGCAAGTGGTCCTGACTACGCGCCGCCCTGAAGATGATGTCGCCGTCGGGGTACGCGTGCATCCCGGCGGGGAAACCGAGGTCACCCGTGACGCGCGCCCGCCCGGGACAACGGTCACCGTCAGCAATCTCTTCTATACCGTCCCAGCCAGAAGGAAGTTCCTCAAGAGCACACAGACAGAGTTCCGGCATGTGCACGATGTTCTCGTCCGCACGGCGCTTGCTCACCCGGAATTGACGATCGACTTCTTCAGCGACAACGAGGCGGTGTTCCGGCTGAAGCCATCAACCGTGGAACAACGGATCATCGATCTGTTTGGGCAACGGACGGGTGAATCCTTGTTGCACGTGGCGGAGGAGACGGAATTCCTGGCGGTCACCGGATTCGTCGGAAAGCCAACGTACGGTCAAAAGACGCGGGCACATCAATATTTGTTCCTCAACGGAAGGTACATTGCGAACCGGAACATCGCGCACGCGGTGCTCGGTGCGTACGAACATCTGCTGGAAAAGGGCTTTTTCCCGTTCTTCATACTATTCCTGCAGATTGATCCCCGGCGTGTCGACGTGAACATCCATCCGTCGAAGATGGAAGCGAAATTCGACGACGAGCAAGGGGTGTACCGTTTCGTTGCTGCGCTCGTGAGGAAAGCGCTCGGTTCGTCGGGAGCTGTTCCGGCGATGACGCTCACTGGCGGACTGCACGGCGGTGGTCCGCTCGGTCTGCGGTTCACGGCCGCGCAACATGGCGGCGAATCGCGCGGGTTCTCGCCGTCACAATGGTATCCGGACGGAAGGGTGAACACTGAGACGGGGGAGATTCTGCCGCCGCTCCAATTTGAAAGCGCCGGGCCGGTGGCCGCAAGCGGATCTGTGACGCAGGGTGAATTCACGGCGGACGATGAGCCGGGGCTTTTGCTGTGGCAGGTGCACAACAGATACATCCTGTCACAGGTCAAAAACGGGCTCATGATCATCGATCAGCATGTCGCCCACGAGCGGGTGTTGTACGAGAGGGCGCTCGAGAGGTTGCAGCGCGGCCTGCGTTCGTCACAACAACTTTTGTTCCCTTGCACTGCGGCGTTCTCGGCATCCGACTACTCACTCATTGAAGAGCTCCTCCCGCAACTCGAGGAGCTGGGGTTTGACGTCAAACCTTTTGGCAAGAACACGCTGATGATCGAGGGGGTGCCCACTGACGTCCGCCCCGGCCAGGAGCATACGATCCTCGACGAAATGCTCTCATTGTACAAAGAGTACCGCCGGGAGACGCCAACAGACGTGCGCGACAACCTTGCCAAATCGTTCTCGTGCAAATCAGCCATCAAATCGGGTGATCCGTTGACAGAGCAAGAAATGCGTTCGCTGATCAGCCAACTCTTCGCCACGAAAATGCCCTACGTCTGTCCGCACGGCAGGCCGGTGGCGTTGCGTATTCTGACGGAGGAGCTCGACCGCCGGTTCGGGAGGCGCTGATGTCCCCCCATGCGGCCGCCAAAGACAAAACATGTCGGGGGCAAAGCTGCCCGCCATATTGCAATTCGTGCGCCGGCTCCGTAAATTCATACGATATATCGTTTTTTGTCAAACTCTAGGAACATGCAATGGGGAAAGCAACTGTCGCGGTTCTGAAAACCACCCCTGAAACGGTGCTCAGGGACTACGAGCGGCTAGCCGAATTGGCAGGAATGAGTGCCTCGATGGACAAAAAGGCCCCGACGATTCTCAAGGACAACATTTCCTGGCATTTTCCATTCCCGGCGGCGAACACCACTCCATGGCAGCTTGAGGGGACCATCCTTGCGCTGCAGAAGTCGGGCTTTCAGAACATCACTGCCGTGCAGAACAAAACTGTTGTCACCGATGCATTTAAGGGAGAAGATCTCAACAAATACGTCCCACTCTTCCGCAAGTACGCAATCCCTGTTCTGTTCAACTTCCGCGAAGAAGACATGAAGTGGGTGGCATACAAGCCCAAGAAAAAGATGCATGTGCTCGACAAAATTTATCCGGAAGGCATCACGATCCCGGACTATTTCTTCGGCAAGAATATCGTGCACCTCCCCACGGTGAAATGCCATATCTATACGACGACCACCGGTGCTATGAAGAATGCCTTCGGCGGGTTGCTCAATACCAAGAGGCACTATACACACTCCTGGATCCACCGGACTCTCGTAGATCTGCTTGCGATCCAGAAAGAAATCCACGCCGGGTTGTTTGCATTCATGGACGGTACCACGGTGGGGAACGGTCCGGGTCCGCGAACCATGTACCCGGTTGTCAAGGATTACATCCTGGCGAGCTCCGACCAGACGGCAATCGATGCCGTAGCGGCGAAGATGATGGGGTTCGACCCGCTCTCCCTTGAGTACATCCGGGTTGCCCATGAGGACGGCTTGGGTGTCGGTGATGTCCGCGACATTACCATCGCCGGTGCCGATATCTCGAATGAATCATGGGGATTCCATGTGGGGAACAACCTCGCAAGCATGGCGGGGCATCTGACGTGGTTCGGACCGCTGAAAGGCATGCAGAATCTGTTGTTCCACACCCCGGTGGTGAACCTCTTCATCTTTGCATCCGAATCGTACCACGATTACTATCGCTGGCCTGCAAAAGACCGACGGACATTCGAGAACTGGCGTGCGACGACACACTGGGGAAAACTATTCCAGCAGTACGAACAAGTTGCACCCGCTCCCGCCGGCGTAAAGTCGTGACGGGAGAACGTATGTGAATTCGAAGACGCGCGCCGAACTGGCGCTCCTGGCCACGACGTGTCTCTGGGGTGGGACGTTTCCGATCGTCAAGATCGGGATGATCTATATATCGCCGGTGCTGCTGATCGCCGTGCGTTTCGTTGTGGCGACCATCGTGTTGCTGCTCTTCTTCCGCCGGAAGATCTTTCCGATCCCCGCCGCATCTGTGGTGAAAGGTGCGGTACTCTCACTCTTTTTATTCCTGGGCTTCGTCGCGCAGAATATCGGTTTAACCGTCACCACGGCATCGAAGTCCGCGTTCATCACGGGAATGATGGTGATCTTTGTCCCGCTCCTCCAAGTTGTGATCGAGCGCCGTTCGCCGAGATTCGGCAACGTTCTGGGCGTGATCATTGTTGCGGCGGGGCTCTGGTTCCTCACGTCCCCGACCGGGGCAGGCCTGAATGCCGGAGATGCACTGACGCTCGTCTGCGCAGTCCTGTTCGGCGTCTATATCGTTTATCTCGATGTGATCTCGCGTGAGATGACGCCGCTGCAGCTCGTATTCCTGCAGATGTCGTGCACCGCGGTCTTCGCGGTGATCGCCACGCTCGGTTTTGAGGCACCGTCATTTCAGTGGTCAAGCGAAGGTGTTGCGGCGCTGCTCTATCTCACATTTCTGGCCACGCTGTTGACGACGTACGTGCAGACGCGATTCCAGAAGGACACGACGCCCACACGTGCCGTCGTGATCTTTTCGATAGAACCGATCATCGCGTCGGGGTTAGCGGCTTTGATGCTTGGAGAGCGGATGGGTGCGATGGGGATACTCGGCGGCGGGATGATCATTGTGGGAGTGCTGGTATCGGAGCTTTCCGATGGAGTGCCGTGGCTCAACCGTGCGGTGAGAGGCGATTCTTGATTTTCAGTTCATCGGGCCGTACACTTACATACCTGTCATGAATGTCCGTGCGCACATTATTGTCAGGGGGATGGTGCAGGGCGTGGGGTTTCGGTGGTTCACGGCGCGGGAAGCGCAGAAACTCGGTCTGGCTGGATTTGTGCGCAATCTTGCCGAAGGGAGTGTGGAGGTGGAAGCAGAGGGGGAACGCGGCGCCGTGGAAGGACTCATTGCACTCCTGAAGGTGGGTCCGCGTGCCGCAGACGTCCGGGATGTGCACATCACCTGGCAGCAACCGTTGATGGAGAGAATGCGCTTTGAAATCCGCTGAATCACACGTGCCCCGTATCGGGATCGGATACGACGTTCACCGACTCGTTGCCGGCCGGCGCCTGGTGCTCGGCGGCGTCGAGATACCTTCAGCAATGGGTCTGGAGGGACACTCCGACGCCGACGTGCTTGTGCATGCCATTTGTGACGCATTGCTGGGGGCCGCGGCACTCGGGGACATCGGCGAACACTTTCCGAATACGGACCCGCAGTACCGGAACATATCCAGCCTGGCGTTGCTTGGCAACGTCGGCAGTCTCCTCGATGCCCGGGGCTACGCCCTGGTGAGTATCGATGCCATGGTGATACTGGAGCATCCGAAGATTCTCCCGCACGCAATGGCTATGTGCGCAGCCATCGCCGGAACGCTCGGTGTTTCTCCCTCGCTCGTATCTATCAAGGCCACCACGAGCGAAGGGCTCGGATTCGCGGGCCGGGGTGAAGGGGCAGCGGCCCATGCTGTGGCCGCAATCGTGCACACGTGACCGGCGACGCGACTCAATGACGAGAGAAGGCAATGCAGGAAATCTTCCAGTACATCAACACCATTGACCCGCTCGTAGTGTATGGCCTGGTGCTCGGGCTCGCGCTTGTGGAAAACATCTTTCCGCCCTCACCGAGCGACATGATGATCATTGCGGCCGGGTCACTCGTCGGGTTGGGCAGGCTGGATTTCATCGCGGCTCTCCTCTGTGCCACCACAGGGAGTACGATTGGTTTCGTGGTCATGTATAAGATCGGCGATTGGTTCGGTGACCACATCCTGGAGCAGGGGAAATTGAAATTCATCCCCCTTGAGGCGGTGCACAAAGTGGAGAAGTGGTTCGCACGCTACGGGTATGCGGTCATCGTGGTCAACCGGTTCCTCACGGGCACCCGTGCGGTGGTCTCGTTTTTCGCCGGGATGTCCGAATTGAAATTGACGACGACAACAGTGCTTTGTGCGGTAAGTGCACTCGTCTGGAACGCCATACTCATCGGTCTCGGGTGCTACCTCGGCCACAACTGGGATCGCATCAACCTGCTGCTGCACACCTACAGCCAGGCCGTGACGGCGATCGCAATCGTGGTCGTCATACTCCTCGTGGTCCGCTATGTTCTCGGCCGGCGCAAAGCCGGCGCAGGTCCGGCATGATAGATTTCCTGTACGCGCTTGACGTCGCAGTCTTCCACTTCATCAACGGAGCGTTGAGCACCGCGGCCGGAGACATGTTCTGGCCCGTCATCACGGATTATGACAAGATCCTTGCCGTACGCATCGTTCTTGTCGCCGTCTGGCTCTGGCTCGTGATCAAAGGGGGAAAGCGCGGACGCACGGCAGCATTGCTGCTGGTGGTCGTGATCGTGTGCTCGGACCAGCTCAGCAGTTTCGTTGTGAAGCCGCTCGTGCAGCGGCCGCGTCCCTGTCACCTTGTCGACGGGATGCCCGTGGTTGCCGACATCCACCTTCTGGTCGGATGCGGCGGTGGAAAGTCGTTCCCTTCATCGCACGCCGTCAACAACTTTGCCATGGCCACGGTCTTTGCCTTCTACTATCGCCGCTGGCGCTATGCTTTCTTTTCGTGGGCCGCACTTATTGCCCTTTCGCGCGTATTCGTCGGCGTGCACTATCCCTCGGATATCCTCGGCGGCGCGCTGGTCGGCGGCATCGTTGCGGTTGCGATCATCAGCGCCTGGCACACGGTGACACGCCGCTGGCTGAACGTCTGGGCGGTTGGCACTCCGGCTCGGGAAACGGCATGAGCACTGTCGAGCGACACACGGAGCGTCGCAGAATGTACCTGCTCGCGGTATTGTCGGGAGTGTTGCTGGGACTCTCGTTCCCGCCGTTTCCGCTCGGACTCTTCGCCTGTGTCGGCCTGGTGCCTCTGCTGATGGTGCTGAACGCATTCCCCCGGCCAAAGGGGACCTTTCGTTTCATCTATGTCGCGTTGCTTGTGTTCCATCTTATCACGCTGAATTGGACGGGCGACTATGTCGAGGCGAACGATGTCTACATGATGATCGCCGGGGCGGTCACTATGATCGTCCATCCGCTCTTCTACTTCCTCCCGCTTGGGGGATACGTCATCATCCGCCGCCATCTGGGCGAACCGGTTGCACTCACCGCACTGCCGTTTCTTTGGGTTGGGTACGAGTACTCCCATTCACTGACCGAATGGTCGTTTCCGTGGCTCACCATCGGCAACAGCCAGTCGTACGATATTGGCAGGATTCAGTTCATCGAGTGGACCGGGGTTTTGGGTGTGTCCTTCTGGGTCCTGGTGCTGAATGTGTTGGTGTATCTTCTTGTGCGCGCACTTCTGGAGCGGCGGTCCGTGCGGTCTCGTTCGGTCATGCTGCCGTCGGTGCTCCTCGTTGTGCTTGCCCTGGTTCCTTCATTGCACGGCTGGATGGTGCTGCAGGGTGAACAGGAGAAGGATGTCCGGGAGCGCGAATCCATTGCCGTTGGCATCATTCAGGCAAATGTCGACCCCTGGGACAAGTGGAAAGTGAGCGGCTACGCAACCGTTGACCTGTACATGCGCATGACCAGGGCGCTGATAGAGAGCACAGCGTTGTCCAAACCCGATCTGGTGCTCTGGCCGGAGACCGCCTTTCCATTCGATATCACGAATCCGGCGAACAGCGACCTCCTGGCCTCTCTGCAGCATCAGCTCGGTGTGTGGGATGTAAGTGTGTTGACGGGGCTGCCTCACAAAGTGTCGTACGCCGATAGTCTTGCGGCGCCGCCGAGCGCGCGACTCAACAAAGCCACCCGGGAAAGGTACGACTGGTACAACGCGGCCGCATTGATTCAATCTCATGGAGACCCCCCGACGTGGTACGGGAAGATGAAACTCGTACCATTCGCCGAACGGGTCCCCTACGCGGATGCGCTCAGATTCGTGGACTTCCTGCGGTGGGATGTCGGCATTGGGGGCTGGCAGATCGGCCCTGATACCACCGTGTTTGTCGACAGGCGCACGGGGGCCCGGTTCAATACGCTGATCTGTTATGAGTCCACGTATCCGGGATTTGTTGCCACGTTTGTCCGGAAGGGGGCGGAATTCATCACGCTGATCACCATCGATAGTTGGTGGGACCATATGTCGGGCGCTTACCAGCATCAGCAGATGGCAATCTTCCGTGCCATCGAAAACCGGCGCTGGATTGCGCGGTGTGCGGTTGGCGGAATTTCCTGCTACATTGATCCGTACGGACGAGTGTACGATGCAACCGAATTGTTCACCCAGAGTGTGCTGTGCCGGCAGATCGAACGGCGGGCCGGCTTGAGTTTTTACACGCGGCACGGCGACTGGCTGGGAGATATATCCTTCTGGGTGGCGTTGATCCTCGTCGCCGCCGCGATGGGGCAGGGCTTTTTATCAAAACGACGCAGGCAACTATGGCAGGAATGATCATTGACTTACGCAGCGACACCGTCACGCGTCCGTCAGAGGAAATGCGACGGGTCATGGCATCAGCTGAAGTGGGAGACGATGTGTATGGCGAGGACCCCACCGTGAACAGGCTGCAGGAACGGATCGCCGAGATTCTTGGAAAAGAGGATGCGCTGTTCGTGCCGAGCGGCACGATGGGAAATCAGGTGTGCATTAAAGTACATACGCAGCCGGGCGATGAACTGATCGCCGACAGGAATGCACACGTGTTTCAGTACGAGACCGGTGGGGCGGCGTTTCTGTCATCTGTGCAGATCCACACCGTGCAGGGAGAGAAGGGGATTTTGAGCGCGGAATTGGTGCGCTCTGCAATCAGGCCCGACATTTACTACATGCCCCGTACCAGGCTGGTATGCCTGGAGAACACACACAACCGTGCAGGGGGAACGATATATCCTCTGCAGGTGATTGCTGAGATTGCCGCAGTCGCGCGGGAACACGGCATGCGAATACATCTTGACGGGGCACGGATCTGGAACGCGAGTGTTGCCACAGGGATCGCTCCCGCGACATTTGCACGTCCATGTGATTCGGTTTCGGTCTGTCTCTCGAAAGGACTTGGAGCACCGGTGGGTTCTGTTGTCGCGGGCACCAGAGGATTCATCGAGGCAGCGCGACATTTCCGGAAACTCTTCGGCGGTGGCATGCGGCAGGCAGGCATACTTGCGGCAGCGGGGCTGTACGCGCTTGAGCACAACATCGACCGCTTGAGTGAAGATCACGAGAAAGCCCGTATGCTTGCGGAAGCTCTCGCGAGTGCCAAGGGGTGCACGCTCGATCCCGGGTCCGTTCAAACGAACATCATCATTGCCGACATCGGCGCCACGGGGTGGGGGGCAAGGAAAACCGTCGAAATGCTCAAAGCCAGCGGGATTCTTGTGGGAGAGGCGGGGAAGGAACGGATTCGTCTGGTGACACATCTGGATGTTTCCTTTGATCAGGTTCGCCATGCATCGAGGATGATCAGTGAGGTTTTTGCCTGCTCGACTTGATTTTTACTGTTCGATGTTGTATACTATTAAGGTTTGTGTTGTAGATATAGCCCAATTTGGGCTATTTTTGTTTGATATGTACAGCAGTGTATGCACATCCCTGACGAACTACGCGGTATTGTCGACGAGAGCGCGCGTGCGTGCAATGCACACGCCATCGATCTTGTTCTTCGCGGCGACCATCGTCGGCCCGTTGTGGAGGTGTTTGTCGACGCTGAAGGACCGGTGACGACGAACCTTTGCGCGGAGATCAGCAGGCGAATTGCGGCCGGGATCAAGGCGGGGGGCGTTTTGCCCGAGGCGTACCGGCTCGAGGTCTCATCGCCCGGAATCGACAGGCCGTTGCAGCATCCGTGGCAATTCCGCAAGCATAACGGGCGGAAGCTTCACGTGAAGCTGCACCCGTCCGGCGGGTTGGCCGGCGAGGTGCGCGGGACACTGCAGGCGGTGGAGGACGAGGGGATTCTTCTGCTCACCGCCGACGGCGTGGAGATGCACATCTCCTACTCCGCCATTCACGAAGCGAAAGTGATGCCACCCTGGTAATGAACGGGGTGGGCAATGTGTTTACTACTGAGGAGGTAATGAATGAATTCCGAAATTGTCGAATCGTTCGCGCAGATGGTCCGCGAAAAAGGAATCGACAAGGACATTTTGGCGGGTGTCGTCGAAGACGTCTTCTCCATGATGGTGCGAAAGAAATACGGTCAGGATGCAAAGTTCGATGTCGTGGTCAACATGGATAAGGGCGACATTGAGATCTTCCTGGAGCGGGAAGTGGTGGAGACGGTGGAGAACCCGACCACGCAAATCGACGTAGAAACCGCACGCGAGGTGTCGGGAGAAACGCTCGAAGTGGGTGAGGACTTCGTGGAGGTGGTGCCGCTGGTTACGTTCGGGCGTCGCCTCGTGGTGAGCGCCAAACAAAACCTGAACCAGCGGATCAAAGAAATCGAACGCGAGCAGGTCTTCAACGAATACAACAGCACGATCGGTGACATCATCGTCGGTGAGATCTACCAGCTGCGCCGGAACGAAATCCTGGTCAACCACAACCGGAATGAGCTGATCCTTCCAAAGAGCGAGCAGATTTTCAAGGAGCGGTACAAGAAGGGTGAGACGATCAGGGCCGTGGTGAAGGAAGTGCGCCGGAACAACGGGAACCCGGCAGTGATTGTCTCACGGGCGGATCCCTCGTTTCTGTCGAAGCTGTTCGAAATGGAGATCCCAGAGATTTATGACGGGATCATTGAAATCAAGCGGATCGCCCGTGAACCGGGTGAACGGGCGAAGGTGGCCGTGGAATCGCACGATGACCGCATCGACGCGGTTGGTGCGTGCGTGGGGATGAAAGGCGTGCGCATTCACACGATCGTGCGGGAGCTGAACAATGAGAACATCGATGTTATCAACTACAGCGATCTCCCTGAAGTCTTCATAGCCCGCTCCCTCGCGCCGGCAAAACTGAAAAGCGTTGAATTGGACAAAGAGCACAAGACCGCGAACGTCCTGGTGAGTGCAGATCAGGTTTCCCTGGCCATCGGGCGCAACGGGCAGAATATCCGTCTCGCCAGCAAGCTGACAGGCTTTGAGATCACGCTTATCAAGGAAGGCGGCGACGAGGACGAGTACGATATCGAACTCGTAGACTTCAAGCCCGAGCTCGGCGAAGAGTTGTACATGAAGCTGATCGAAGCCGGTCTGGAGACCGCGAAAGACGTGTTGAGCGCAAGCATGGATTCATTGTTGGCGATCGAGGGATTAACGGAAGAACGGATCAAGGAAGTGCGTGACATGATCCGCCGCGATCTTGACGAAGCCGAGGTGGAGGAGGAGGAGGCTGCTGAGGATGGGAAGCCCATCATGACGGCAACGCCGGATGATCGTCCTCCGTCCGATACCGCCCCGGTGCCGCCTCCGGCAGTACCGCCGGCAGGGACCGCTGATTCTGAAGAAGCGCCGAAGAACTCGTAAAGGAGTCGCATGTCCGAAACTGCAGAAAAAAAGAAAAAGCTGTACAAGGTTGCGACGGAACTCAATCTCTCTCACGAGACGCTGATCGAGTTCCTCCGGAAGAAGGGACATGAGGTCAAGAGCCACATGTCGTCGGTGGATGACGCCATGATGCGCGATATCCTCATTCACTTCAAGAGGGACAAGGATGTTGCGGAGAAGCATCAGCGGAAAATCCAGGAAATTCGTGAGACGAAGAAGCGTGCCGAGCGTAAGGCGGTAGAGGAACATGCAGAACCGACCGGCAAACCAGTGCCTCCAGAGCTTGACGCGAAGCATCTGATGCCGGAAGCCGGGCTTGCCGGGTCGGAAGTGGAAGTTGCCGTGCCGGTTGAGGGTGTGACCGTTGAGCCCGCGGAGGCAGCGGCTGAGGAAGTAGCTGAGGAGGTTACCGAGGTGCAGACCGAGGTGGCGGCTGGCGAGCAGCCGCCGGTCGAGGTGGAGGAAGAGGGAGGTGTTACTGCCGCTGCTCCCGTGGTCGAGGAGGAAGCTGCAGAGGGGGTTGCGGCGGAACAGGCAGTGTCGGAGGAGGGAGCAGTTCCTGCGCGTGCGCGGGAAAAAGGGAAGAAGGCCGAACCGCGATCGCCGCTTGAAATCGAGAAGGATCGCCGCGGAAAGCTCGGACTGACGATCAAGGGGAAAATCGATCTTGCCCCGAAGAAGCCTGCTCCGGGCCGTGCGGGCAAAGCCGGGGGGCGTGGGGCGGCAGCACCTGCAGCGCCGCCTTCCGTGGAAAGCGACGAGCACAAGAAGAAGAAAAAGAAGAAACACATTGCCACAAAGGACATTCCGGAGATCAAGCCGACAGATGCCGAGGAGGCCGTCGGCGACAAGAAACGGAAGAAGAAAAAGAAGCTCCGGCACAAGGAAGTCAATCAGACGGATGTCAAGGACGCCATTCGCCGCACGTTCGCGGCCATGGACGAAACGGCTGTCAGCGGCCGCGCAGTGTATAAGAAGCGGAAAAGGAAGGAACGCGAAGAAGAGGAGGCCCGTGCCGAAGAAGAAGCGCGCCGCGAATCCGGCATCGTGAGGGCCACGGAGTTCGTCTCCGTCAACGACCTCGCGAATCTCATGCGCGCCAACGTCGCCGAGGTTATCAAAAAGTGCATGGAACTCGGCATCATGGTCTCCATCAACCAGCGTCTTGACAAAGATACCATCACGCTCGTGGCCGACGAATTCGGCTTCCAGGTGGAATTCGTCTCGGGTATCGAAGACGCGGACGAGATCCCCGAGATGATCGATCCGGAAGAGTCGCTGCGCCGGCGGGCCCCCGTGGTCACGATCATGGGACACGTCGATCACGGCAAGACCTCATTGCTGGACTACATCCGCCGTACGAATGTCGTCTCCGGCGAAGCCGGCGGAATCACACA
>DAINBR010000058.1:0-12608 GCA_036732865.1 Bacteroidota bacterium
TTGAAATCGCCGGAAGGGTACTGCTGGAGTGCATGACCGATGATGCGCCAGTTCACAAGATCGCGCGAATGGAGTACCGGCAGTCCCGGGAAGTGCGCAAAGCTGGAAGAGGTGAGGTAGTAATCATCACCAACGCGGATCGCATCGGGATCGGAATAATCGGCGTAGAGCACCGGGTTCGAATAGGTACCGTCTCCGTTGTCGGCCACCCATACCAGACTATCCTGTGGCGTGGGGTCAGGCGGTTCGCCGGCAGCACCGCATACAGCAATGGCGGCCGCGATGACTGTGGCCGCCATGGAATGAAGGATAAGCTGGTGCATAGTGCTGCACAAATCCGTTATTTTTGCAGAACCATCTTGAGTGTTCGCGTGAAATTCCCGGCGTCGATCTTGTAGAAGTAGACACCCGAAGGCATGCCGGCGGCGTTCCATGAAACGTTATGCGCACCGGCTCCCCGGAAACCGTTCACAAGCGTCGCGACTTCGAGTCCGAGCAGGTTGTACACCGCGAGTCTCACATTGCCGGCCCGAGGCAATTGATATCTGATGCCAGTGGTCGGGTTGAACGGGTTCGGATAGTTCTGCCCGAGTGAATATGTCGTTGGGATGTAGCGGGGCATAGGATCATCCACGGCGGTGGCCGAGGTTGTCGTTCCCATGATTACAGCAAGTTGCGTATAAACGTACTTAGAGTTTGAAGAGGCGCCGGTGTACCACGGATAAATCCGAAAACGGAAAGTCTGCCCGTTTGACGCAGTCATCTTGACTGCAAAGGCATACCGGATGGGACCTACTTCGGTTCCGTGAGGTAGGGCAACCGCGCTATCGGTATTCAGCAGTGTTTTCGTTCCGAAGGTTGGATCCGTCGAGCAATAGAGATTTGCTTTCATCCCTCGCGTCCCACCGCCGGCCGAATAGAAGGTGATGGAGTCCGAAGTGAACGAATTCCCGGCTTTCGGTGTAACAGCGAGTTGGATGTACCGGTCAGCGACCTCGGTCGTCTCCGGACCCCAGAATACGGTGCTACCCGGCCACCAACGCATGTTCGTGCCGAGTGGGCCGGCATTGGTCCCCGAATAGCTGCGGACATAGAAATTCGAGCCCGAGATCGTGTCCGCCGTCAGCTCGCCGACGATGGTGGACGGCCTCATACTGTCAGGCGCAACAAGGTTCCATGTAACTGATGCGGGCTGCTGACCAAACGTCAGCCCGGAAAACGCACTCACGAGAATTGCGAGAGCGAAGAATTGACGTAGTGATGGGGAGTTCATAGGTGCTCCTTGCGTATGGGAAAAAAACAGTAGGATCCGGATTTCTTCTTCATCGTTGACTTTACCGTTGACTTCGATACCGCCATGAAGGCATAAACAGGGAATTCCGATGTCAATGGTATAGCCGAGGGGGATAACACATTATAAAGGATAGCGGGGAAAATGTCAAGACAACCAAAAACTCTTGAGTCCTTATTTCAAAACCAGCAATCGTTTTGCTTCTGTGAACGTACCCGCATGAATGCGATAGAAGTAGACGCCGGTTGAAAGACCGGATGCGTTGAACGTGACCTTGTGAATTCCGGCATCTCTTCTCTCATCGACAAGTGCCGACACCTCCCGGCCGAGCATGTCGCACACACTCAATCTCACATACAATGCCTCAGGCAACTCGTACGCGATAGTTGTGTTTGGGTTGAAGGGGTTTGGGAAGTTCTGTTCAAGGCCAAAAGTGATCGGCATCCCGCTGACGCAGTTCCGTTCAACGCCAGTTATGATGTACGGCACACTAAACTCAGAGGTGTTTCCCAATGAATCCGTTGCTGTGGCAGTGACATATTTTCTGACGATAGGTTTCGTGAGAGGAAAGGCAAACGCACCTGAGGCATCTGCCGTCGTTCTGCCGCACACGTCTCTCCCCTGTGAGGAGTCGTCGGCAAATATCTCAACGATGCTCTCGGGCCCGGCTGTGCCTGTCACTGTGCTTGAATTCACCGACAGAACCGTGGGGGGCGGCAAATCGTTATTGCCGCCATACGCGTTCTCGATTCCTTTCCCCGTAATTTTGGAGACCATATTCATAGTGAGCGTATTGAAAATGCACCCGCTTCCGAGCACCAGTATCCCGGCGCGATCGCAGTTGCCTATGGAGTTCCAGGCCACTATGTTATTCCGCGCATAGTAGTCGAAAAGAATCCCCTGGTCGAAGATCCCTAGATTGCGGTTCCACGCTGTGTCCGTCCCGATGCTGTTCTTGCCGATGTACACATGCCTGGAGTCCTCGATGTATATTCCCGTTTCCCTGCCGCCTATGAGGTTCTCCGAAATCTCTGCGCTGTCGCATCCAGACTGAATGGAGATGGCGGCAGTCAGGTTGCTGAGTGTATCTGTGCCGGGCCGATTCACACCGATCCGGTTTCCCGCGATTGAGATTCTCTTGCACGAATCTACAACAAGCACCCCGCATTGATTCCCGGAGATGAGGTTGCCGTCTTGTGAGTTTCCCGGCAGTCCCACAACTATGTCACGCGAGTTCGAATGAATCCAGACGCCATATTCATTTCGCGCGGCAGCGAGCCCGTCGCTTGTTGTCCCCAGGTAGCAGCCGAGGACCTTGCCACCATTGGCACCCAGGAACGCAATTGCAGATAAACGGCAATTGTTGATGGTCAGACCCTGGACAATGACCTGCGGAGCCTGGACATTGAAACCAGGAGCAATAGATATGTCCTCTCCATCAACTACGATCTCAGGCCCGCTCGGATTCGGGTCTCCCCCTATGAATCTCGCTTGAGAAGTGCCGTCAATCACGAGCCAACCATCCATGATCATAGGAAGCGGCGTCCGGGGGCGGATTGTCCATGTCCCGTGCGATGCATCATAGCCGGGATCACTCAGGGGGATCGCGAATCGAATGGAATCAGGGCCCGGGCTCTCGGCCCAGGACAACATACTTCTCAGTGATACGACGCCGGTGTCGGCCGTGGTGGCAACAATAAGCACTTTGGCCGAACCGGGCCTGACGCCACCCAGGGATATGGTTGCAGCAACGAACAGGGAAAGCGCCGATCTTCTCATCGAAATGTTCTCCATGATCGAATGAAACGTCCTGCAGAGCACCGGAAAACGCACGGGTTACTTATAGTTGGCATCACCTCATTCTATTTCAAAAGCATGAACTTTTTCGTTTCCACCCGGCCATTCGCCTGCAACCGGTAAACATACGGACCGGAAGAGAGTCTGGAGCCGTCGAACGTGACAGCATACTCTCCTGCGGGCCGCAGGTCATTCACCAGCACTGCAACCTCTCTTCCCAGCAGATCATACACTGCGAGCTTGACCCAGCCAGTACCCTGCCCCGGAATCCTGAATCCGATATTGGTGGTGGGGTTGAAAGGATTCGGATAGTTCTGATCGAGGGCGAACGCCGTCGGAGTCGGATGTCGCTCCTCAACTTCGGTGGCCGACGCCGGCAGTTCAAACGTCACGTCCATTACACCAGTGGCGGGAGAGATGCTCCTCATGGCAAACCCGCTCGGCGTCCCATCGCACCACCTGAGCTGTACATGGGCAGGATTCGCATCGGTGGAGAGCAGATCATAGCCGGTTTCCGGATCGGCGCCATCCCATAAAGCTTTTTTGTTTTCGAAGGGGGGACCATACACAGGCCTGATCATGCGGATAGCCCTCCGTCCCCAATCTCCTGCCGGGATGCTGGCCCAATCCGTGGCGGACACGCCGGTCGGCGTTGAAAGCGCGCCATATACCGCGGGATCTTCCATGATGTGCCATACCGCAAGTCCGCTGTCCGCAATTTGCGTGTCGTATTTGTCTGATCGTCGTCGGTTTTCGACAATAAAGTATTCCTTTTCGCCGCGTTTCGGATCCATCAGAATATACGCCTCTCCCCCACTCTCCACCGGATGGACCGAATATATTCCGCCCTCTGTTACAAGCGTCGGTTGCAACCACCCGAGATGGATCTTGTGAAACGGATCGAGGTGTGAATCGATGTAGCAGACATCCATGAGGGAATAGTGACCGGCTGCGTACGGGACGAAAAAGTTGAAATACATGTCGGGCAGATTCAGCAGCAAGTGTGAGAGCTCATGTGCGAACGCGCCGAGGTTCGGCGGCGAACCGGCGTAGACTTCCGCGATATAAGGGATCCTGACACCATCAACAATGAGCGGCTGCCAGGTTGGATATTCCTGCGCGGCAGGGGTCCTCACTGTCCCGAACGCACTATTCTGAGGAATTACTATCACGATGCCCAGTTCTTGCGGAGAAAGGACGCCATCCACGTTCTTGTCGTAGCTCGCATAATCAAACGACGCGTCGGCCTTCGTGACTGCCTCCCACCACTTCCGCACGTGGCTTGAAATGAATCCGTCTTTGTCGGCATCGGTCGGATCTGCGGCTGCCCAGTAGAATGAGTACGGTTTGTCAGATTGGAACCATCCGAAGATTCCGGCATTGCTAATTGAGAAATTGCCGGCGGAGTTCACCGCGAAGTAGTCCGCGACGCTGGGATAGCTGCCGTGCACTAGATTAGTCACGGCACCTACCGTGGGAGCAGGATCGGTCGGACGCTCGGGATCCCACAGGAGGACAAGAAGAGGGTAGGACCCGATCGCGGGCTTGACACCCTGAAAACCTCCGGTGAGATCCGGGCCCGGACACGGGAGTGCAACAACCGTCAGGTTTCTGTCGCCGAGATACCCTGTCTGACCTGCGTCGACGTACCATTGCACTGTTACATGCCGCGTCCCACCCGCAACATTCTTTTTCAGGAACGTCATGCTCGATGTGCCGTAGTAATCTGGGACATAGGTCAGTATGGCGTCGCTCGGGCTGCACGTGGAGCCATCGATTGTGGCACGGACGGCCATCCGTCCGCCCGACACTTCTGCTTCGCCCTGGAAGAAGATTGCGAGTGTGGAATTTTCGGGCACCGAAATGTCGAGTGACATGTCGGGGATGTTGGAGAAGCTCGAGGTTGTCGTTGTTACATCCGGTCCGCTCGGGGCGCTCACGCTCGCTATCCTCCCCTTCACCGTCGGGGCCGCAGGATCCGATGTTGCCACAGTCAGCGTCCGGTCGCCCATGTACGCAGTGCCGCTGACGTTCACACCCCATTGGATCTTGACCTGATGACTGCCTGCGCTGACCGAAGGGGCAACGAATGTCATGGCGTGAACGCCAAGGATGCTTGCATTTGCGAAGAGGACGTCACTTGGAGCGGCCGGAACGCCGTCCACGGTAGCGCGCAGAAACGCTGCGGTAGCGTTGTCGCTGAAAGCTTCGGCACAGAAGGTCAGGATGAGAGGCCCGGTCCAGGGCATGTTGATATTCAGGGTCATGTTTTGCACATCGTCCCATCCGGGATTGGTCGTCGTCAGCGTTGCCCCACTCGCAGCTGCTACGATGTTCAGCAGAGTGGGAGCCGTGATCACCCACATTGTTCGATCTGCCAGCGATGCCGTTCCTCCGCCGTCGATTTTCACCTGGAGTTTGACGTGGTGCATTCCTTCAGCGATGGTCGCCGAGAATTGGAACATGCGGCAGTAGATCTGCGTCTCGGACGCAAAGACGACATCCGACGGGGATGCCGGGTTATCGTCGATCAAGGCTCGTACGAACATTCTCTTCCCTGCCGTCGCAAACGATTCGGCGGAAACCCCGATGCAGGCATTTCCTGGAAGACACTGATAGAACCAGAGATCGAGGTCCTTGATATCCACCCAGGCACTCGACGTCGTGGTCCATGTCGGGCCGCTCGGAGCGGCTTTCGTATAGATATTGCCCTGCGCCATGCCGGTGCCTGCAATCAAAAACGTGAGCATAAGTGCAATGCACAGATGTGTAGACAGTTTCATGGTGACCTCCCGCATGCGATTGTGTAAAGTTGTGTGCGTTGTCTGACCCCGATCGATTGTTATCTGTGGGTAGCCAAAGAACATTCCGCAATCGTCCAGAGCCTGATTTCCCTACTGGTCCAGGTGATAGTAAGTGTCGAGCCGCTCAGCCAGACTTCCCCCCCCCCGTTCGGCGCGGTAAGCGTGATCGTCTGCGCATTCGCGGGTGCGGTGCAGAGCCAAAATGCGAGGCAGGTAAGGGCCACCTTCATGCGAACATGGATTTTCATAGTCTTTCCTCCTCCGACTGACCTGACTGTTTTGCCGGAGCAAATCTTACCCCGTTGCTTCTCGAGTTTTCATTAAGTAGAATTGTGTATTCATCTCTCGTAATTGACTGTGAGGTCCGTTCAGGGGTGCCACTCCGGCCGCGACATTTGTGACCGGGAAAGGCAACCAAGACAGACAAGAGTGTTCAGACGAAGCTGCTCCTGGCCCATCCCCAAGGAGCTCGCATACCACTCACAAAGCTTGGATGGATCGACCCGTAAGCATCGTGCCGCGGCCGCAAGGGAAATGAGTTCGAAACCGCTGCCGCAGACCGCACAAGACGGCTTTGATACCGGATGCCGCACTCTGGTCATGGTGCGATGAATGTGAACCAGAGACACTTCTTCGACGACAAGTGGCATGATCAGGCCTTTGGCGGGGCAAGGCAAAACAAGCGAATTCCACAGCGAAAGCCCTGACAAAACCGTGAAATTATTGTGAAAAGACAGTGATAACACCGGGGGAGTCCACGCAGAGCCGAAAGTTCCAATTCGGCGATTTCCATCTCGACGTCCGAGACCACACGCTAAAGCGATTGGGGCGCACAATACCGCTCCGGCCCAAGTCCTTCGAAACGCTGGCTTACCTTGTGGAACACCATGGACGGCTGGTAACGAAGGACGAACTGCTCACGACCCTCTGGGCTGGGGTGGTTGTGACCGAAGGGACTCTAACGCACTGCATCGAGGAAATTCGCGACGCCGTGGGCGATGATCCGCATCATCCCAGATTCCTCCAGACCATCCCCCGTGTTGGCTATCGTTTCATCGGTGAAATGCTCTCCACGCCGGAGGAAACCACGAATGAGGAAGTAGAGGAGAGTGAATACACTGCACTAAAGGTGAAATTCCGTGACGGCAGCATGGCTGACATCGACACAACGGCACCCGCCCGAAACGAGCCATTGTTCAGACCTCAGTTAGGCGTGTTGCAGCGGGTGGCGCTCACGATCGGCATAGTCGGACTTCTGCTTGCGGCTGCTGCAGGGGCATTCTGGTATCTCCATCGTGACCGGAGCGAAATCATTACGTCGGTTGCCGTTCTGCCGTTCGACAACCTGAGCGGCAATCCGGAAGAGGAGTACTTCGCTGACGGGCTCACCGATGCCTTGATCTCCGAACTCGCAGGAATTCGAAAACTGCGTGTGATCTCACGTACGTCAGTGATGCAGTACAGGGCTAATCGCAAACCTCTTCCGCAGATTGGCTCGGAACTGCTAGTTGATGCTGTCGTCGAGGGATCGGTGTTCCGATCGGGCGATCGGGTTCGGACTACTGCCGCGCTTATTACAGCAGCGAGCGAGCACCGGATATGGGGAGAGACCTTTGAGCGGGATCAGCGCGACATGCTCGCCCTCATCCGCGAGATGGCCCGGACCATCGCAGGCGAGATCAATATCGAGTTGACCTCTACTGAACAGGCCAACCTCGCATCCGGTACCTCAGTGGAGATGCCGGCCTACGAGTTGTATCTCAAAGGCCGCTATCACTGGAACAAAAGGACATCGGACGGATTCAGAAAGGGCATCGACTGTTTTCAGCGAGCCCTTAATGCAGATTCTCAGTATGCACCGGCATTCGTGGGCTTGGCTGACTGCTATAACATGCTGGGAGACTACGACCTGCTTCCCCCGAAAATGGCATTTCCCACGGGCCGTGCAGCCTCTTTGCGGGCGATTGCGCTAGACAGCTCACTCGCCGATGCACATGCGTCGCTCGCTTTCGCGGCAATGCGTTTCGATTGGAATTGGCCCGAAGTCGAAAAAGAATACATCCGCGCCATCGGTCTGAATCCAAGCTGCTCCAACGCCCATCATTGGTATGCCCTCTATCTGGCAACCCGGGGGCGATTCGCCGAAGCCAAGGAGGAAATCCGAAAAGCGCAGATTCTCGATCCTCTATCCACAATAATTTTGGCAAATCTTGCGTGGGTGCTCTACTTCACGCGTGAGAATGATCAAGCAATCGCAGTCTGCCGGGAGGTCCTGCAGAGGGATTCAACATTCGTCTCTGCGCACATAAAACTCGGATGGTCATATGAGCAGCATCGACTCTACAGGGAAGCACAAACGGAGTTCGAAAAAGCGATCGCATCCGGAGGAGACGACCCCGCCCTGCTTTCCATGCTGGCACGCGCCTATGCTCTTCAAAACGAGCGTGGCAAAGCGATCGCGCTCATCAATCGGGTGATCGACCAGTCGAGCCGCCTCTACGTCTCGGGCTACCATGTCGCGGCTGCGTACGTCGGACTTGGTGAAAAGACCCGGGCATTGGAGTGGCTGAGAAAATCGTACGACGAACGAAGTGGCTGGCTGGCCTGGTTGAATGTGGATCCCAAGTTCGATGATCTCCGGGGAGATCCACGATTTGTTGCATTGCTCGACAGTCTCAAACTCCGTTAGACCCTCAACACCCGCACAATGTTCTTTCCTCCAGGAGAGAGTGCAGAGTATCGCGTGGTATGAAGCACTCCTCATCTGCATTCCAGCAGAAGCCGACAGAGTCCCGGATCGGTCTGCAATCCTGAGCCTGCGAGGACATTGAGTGAACAAGGAGACCAAGCCATATCAGTTGGAGCCATCGAGTGCTCATTGTGCCCGTCTTTCAGGATGTGAATGCGACGACAGTTTGAAGATATGTCAAGATGAAGGCGTTGGGCCTCTAATGAATGAGGATGGAGGAAGGAGATCCGAAGAATTTCAGTACGCAGTGGAGCGACTCACACTATGCGATGGGATGAGAAGGCCTTGAGAAGTGTGGATTTCGTCCTCCTCACTGCCGCGACATCCGACAGCAATATGACTTCGACCTTGCAGCTTTTGGCAAAATGAATCGCGGGTATAAAGTCGGCATCGGATGTCGCCAGAAGAATGCGTCCGATACGTCGTCCGATCGATAGCTTGGCCACATCGAGCCCTATCTTCATATCCACCTGTTTTTGTGACAAGACCGGATCGAAGTCTTCGTCTGAGAGAGGACCAGGCGTCTTCAACAGCCTCTTGACTGAGGATTCTTTGAGAATCCACCCATCGAATGAAAGATGCCCACGCCGATAGACAAAGAAGGGGTTCTCCATCAGGGACTTCTGAAATTCAATTGCCCGGGAATGAACGCTCGTCGCTGTAAAGTCATGGTGCTTTCGCGAGACCGGCAACGTCTTCTTTTCGCCGAAGGGCGGACAGTCATAGAAATGGGTTTTGAGTAGAATCTCCCCGGGTTTCAGAGCAGACTTGCAGAACTGTTCAATCTCCGGCACCGACGGGAGGTGCCCGATCCTGCGCTTCAAAAGCCTTCGCGTGAAATCACCGTCCAGGAGAATTGCGGTATCCATCAGGTCTCCTTCTCAAAAAAAGTGAACCCCCTGCACGAAGGGGTACAAGGGGTTCTGTGCCGGCCTACCGGCGTTGCGGATTTGAAGCACCTATAAGATACGGCCGATGACGGCGATTGTCAAGTAGAATCAGGGTCAGACCCCCGAGCAGACCCCCGAGCTCGGAAACTGAAGCGTCACGGCGTTTTCTTGAACAGTCGCAACGACGATTTGGTGGACATCGCTCCCCCAAGCGACATCAAAGCAACCCACGTTTTTTCAACAATGGCTCAATCGTAGGCTTCTTTCCTCTGAATCGCTCATAGAGGACCATTGGGTCTTCCGTGCCTCCGAGCTCGAGGATGTTCTTCCGGAATGCCGCAGCTGTGGACTGGTCAAACAACCCTTTCTCTTTGAAGGCCTCGAAAGCATCTGCGTCCAGAACCTCGGCCCAGATGTAGCTGTAGTATCCCGCACTATATCCGCCTGAAAAAATGTGGGCGAAGTACGGACTCCGGTAGCGGGAGACGATTTCGGGAATCAACCGGATACGCGCCAGGGATGCGCTCTCAAAATCCAAGGCGTTCACTAATGTAGTATCCGTGAGCGTGTGCCAGTCCAGATCCAGAAGCGACGCCGCCAGATACTCCACCGATGCAAAACCCTGGTTGAATGTTTCGCTTTTGACGATTTTCTGGAGCAGCACATCGGGTATCGGGGCGTTCGTCGCATAGTGTCGCGCATACGATTTCATCACATCGGGATGACGGGCCCAGTTCTCCATGATCTGGGACGGCAGTTCAATGCCATCACGCGGAAGTCCTGTATTGTCGTAGCTCCTTTGCGAAAGCAGGCCCGACAGGGCATGACCGAATTCATGGAATAGCGTCTCCACTTCCTCGAGACTGAGAAGTGCGGGTTTCCCGGCGGTCGGTCCGGAGAAATTGCCGACGTTGAACACCACCGGTGTCACAACACTATCACCGATGCGCCCGAAGGAGCGGAACGAGCCCATCCAGGCGCCCGGCCTCTTGCCGCCGCGAAGGAAGTAGTCAGTGTACAGGACGCCGATATGCGACCCATCCTTCTCTTTCACTTCGAACACCTGCACATCGTCTGCGTACGTGGGGATGTCCTTCCGTTCGAGAAATTCGATGCCATAGAGTTTCGACGCCACGTCAAACGCACCCTGACGGACGTTTTCCATCTTGAAGTACGGACGGAGGGCTTCCTCATCCAGATCAAATTCCGCCATCTTGATCTTCTCGGCATAGTACCACCAATCCCACGACGCCACGGTGAATGTGCCGCCTTCTTTTCGGATCATGTTCTGCATGGCATCGCGCTCTTTCTGTGCGACAGCGAGTGCCGGTTCCCAGAGCTTGTAGAGAAACTCATACACGGTCTTGGGATTCTTCGCCATGTTCTCTTCCAACACATAATCTGCATGTGTCCGGTAACCCAACAGTTGTGCCCGGGCAACACGCAACGCCGCGATGCGTTCCACTATCCGTTTGTTGTCAAAGCTGTTGTTGTTGTCTCCACGGCTGCAATACGCGCGGTACAGCTTCTCACGCAATGCCCTGTTCGTCGCATATTGCATAAACGGAATCCAGCTTGGCTTTTGAAGGGTGAACACCCATTTCCCTTCGAGGTTGGCCCTCTTGGCCGCAGCTGCCGCCGCATCCACAACGGCCGGCGGCAGGCCGTCCAGGTCTTCTATCTTTACGACGACCATAGTGTAGGTGTTGGTTTCCTTCAGGAGATTCTGATTGAACTTGAGCGAGAGCATGGAGAGCTCATCATTGATTGCACGCAAACGCTGCTTATCCGGTGCCGAGAGGTTCGCTCCTCCGCGCACAAAGTCCTTGTAAGTGTTATCCAGCAACATTGATTGCTCGGGAGTAAGCGGCAGCGCCTTCCTGTTTTCATAAACGGTTTTTATTCGCAGGAACAGCTGTTCGTCCAGGGCGATATCGTTCCTGTGGCTCGTCAGCAGAGGGGTGGTGATATTTGCTATGCTGTCGAGCTGTTCATTTGTGATCGCCCCACGGAGTGCACCAAAGACTCCGCCGACCCGGCCAAGCAGTTCGCCGGTGCGGTCCAGGGCAACGACCGTGTTCTCAAAGGTCGGGGCAGAGCGGACGACGGTGATCGCCCGTATTTCGCGTTTCTGGAGGCCCATTCCCTTCTGAAAGGCGGGCACAAAATGCGCCGGAAGGATGCGCTCGAAAGAAGGTGTCTCAAAGGGTGTCCCGTACCGCGCGAAGAATGGGTTATCGTCATCAGGGGATGCGACCGAGGGACAGGGAATGACGGGTGCGAGCAGCAACATGCATAGGATGGCAGCCAGCTGGTGTTTCATTTCTTGCTCCGGAAAGTATGCACTCTTGATGTGAGATTGGCTGGTCACAATATACGTCATTCCTTTCACTTCCTCACCATGGAAATCCTGACAGGCTAGCCGCCGATACTCTTCTCATCCTGGAATTGTCTGGAATTTGACGTCCGGTTGCGGTAGTTTATAGTGTGAGTTATCAGGCGTGCATACACACGTTGGGGGCAATATTGCGTTCGGCTATCGCAATTTTCCTCGCGGCAAGCGTCACAGGCGCATGGGCTCAGACAGACACCACGCAGCACGGATGGCCTGTCGTGCCGTTCTTCGCTACTCACCCAATCACGGGAACGTTCTGCGAATTCCGGAATACGCTCTCTTCTGACCATTTCCACAACGGGGTGGATATCCCGAAGGCCGACGGTTCACCCGTCTACTCGGTATATAATGGTGTCATCACAAGTATCGGAACAACTGCCAGCTCCGGCACAAGTGCCTTTGTACGTGTGCGCTACCTCGTGAGCGGTCTCACAAAAACCGACGCGTATGTCCACATCGATCCGTATCCCCTTCTCCATGTCGGTGATTCAGTGTGGGCCCACCAGACGGTTCTGGGGACCATTCTCCCGGGCCTTGGTCACGTTCACTTCACACACGGGTCATCAAGCTCCGAGATGAATGCCCTCAGGAACAACGGGGGGTTCTCAGCGTATGCCGACATCTACCCGCCCAAAATCGTAACGGTCATGTTGTTTGTCGACGCCACCGAGCGCGAATTCAC
>DAINBR010000059.1:0-12563 GCA_036732865.1 Bacteroidota bacterium
GGGAACGTTCATCGCGCCGGTCGCCGTGGAGATGTCGCTGGATACCGGTTTGACGTTTCCATTTGTCCTCGGCACGATCGGCAGGGATGCCGGAAACGGTGTCTACCAGACGGCGGAGTGTGTGGTACCGGACACAGTGACCGGGGATAGCAGGGTGGTCCTGCGATGGCGGGTCGTTCCGGAGTCGACGGGGACGAGCGGCACATTTCGCATGGACGACATACAGTTCACGTCGCGGCTCGCAACGGGTACGCAGCCGGACTCGGTGATACTCAACGAAATCATGTTCACACCGCGTTCGGGGGAGCCGGAATGGGTTGAGCTCCTGAATATGGGGCACGAACAAACGGACCTTCAAGGTTGGAGCCTGACTGATGCGACTGTCACGCTACGGCATTCCATCGCCGGCACATCCATCCTGCTGGATCCCGGTGAGTTCATCATCCTGACACCGGACACAGCGGCGCTTGCCGGATCGCGACGGGGGATCCCCGCGCGCATTCTGCAGACCGGCGGGTTCCCTTCGCTAAACAACGGCGGGGACTTCCTCCATTTGTATGCACGATCCGGACGTTGCGCGGACAGTGTCGGGTATCTCCCGACGTGGGGCGGCGGTCCCGGCGTTTCGCTCGAGCGGATTGACGGTGAAGGTCCTTCGAATGCCGGGAACAACTGGGCTTCATCGGTGGATAGTTCGGGTGCGACACCTGGCAGGAACAACAGTACGGCCCGTTGCACTTCCGATCTCTCCGCAGTGCATATGAAATTCCCCGGTCGTTGCAGCGGAGACATGTGCGATGTTTCCATGATGATCTTGAATGCCGGACGCGCGCCCGCACCGGAGTGGAACATCCTCCTCTACGAAGATATGAACCGTGACAGCATTGCCGGTAGTGCAGAGGTGATTGACCGGATTCCCGGTAACGGGGCCATCCCACCGGGCGATTCTCTTGTATGCAACTACGAGTGGATCGCGCCGGTGCCCGGCAAGCATGTGCTCCGCGCACAAGTCTTTATGGACGGTGATGGGCGGGAGTGGAATAACAGCGTCACTGCCACGGTGATCATCCCCACTCTCCCGGGTGCAGTGCGCATCAACGAAATCATGTATGAGCCACTGTCGGGCATGCCTGAGTTCGTCGAACTGATCAATAGCTCGGCAGTTGCAGTGGAGCTTGACGACTGCGTGCTTTCCGATCGACCGACGGGTGGAGGGAGCGTCAACCAATGGAGAACCGGCGGCCGCTCGATCCGTGTGTCCCCCGGAATGTGCGCCGTCATAGTGGCCGACAGCACAGGATCAGCATGGTTCCCATCGCTCCGCCCGGCTGATGCGGCACACGTCATCTCCATGAATGCTCCCGGTCTCGGTCTCAATAATGACGGTGACATCCTTATACTGAGGAGCGCCGGCGATGTGGTGCTGGACAGCCTCGAGTACGCACCCTCTTTCCACTCGCCGGACATTCCGGACACCCGGGGTCGTTCGCTGGAACTTGTCAATCCGGCGCTCGGCGGAGCAGTTCGAACGAATTGGGGAACATGCGTGGATCCTTCGGGGGGAACGCCGGGGGTGCGGAACAGCATTGCCGTTGAGGTTCTTCCGCCTGCAGCCGCACTTCAGGCGGCACCGAACCCATTCTCTCCTGATGGTGACGGCATGGATGACGTTTCTGTGCTCACCTACTCGCTGCCGGTACGAAGTTCGCTCATTCGGGTGCGGCTCTTTGACGTGAGGGGCAGATCTCTCCGCGAACTGGCAAACATCATACCTGCGGGAGCAGAAGGACGTCTGGTGTGGGATGGCCGCGATGACCGGGGGGTGCGTGCACGGATCGGCGTGTACATCGCGATGCTCGAATCTATCGATGGTGCCGGAGGGGTGACCTTCGCTGCAAAATGCGTTGTGATACTTGCGGGGAGATTGTGAGCGGTCAGAAATCGAGGTAGACGCCCATCAAGTGTAAGTCCGCCCTCTCTTGATAGAACTGTCCCCGGTCATCAGGCCCTGTGCGGTATGTATAGGCAATCCGCAGCGCCCGTTCTCCCCGCGGGAACAATCTGACTCCGCATTGGAGACTTCCGGTTGTCGCCCAGGCGGCTTCGGACTTGCAGCGCAGGTCCAGGGCGGCGTAGAGAAAGACTCTGGAGAAAATCCGCAGGTCACCGCTTTCCGCACCTCCCTGGATCATCCAATGACCTCCCCCCTCAGGCAGGGAGTGAAAATTCCAGTGGCCGCCGGCGTACAGAGTCAGGTCAACCGTGGGAATTCGCCAGGCGCCCAGAAGCAACACATAGTCTTTTGCATAGTTGACCGATGACCGGCCGAGAATCTCGATTCCGTCGTCTGCGAAATGTGCGCTGAAGTGGCCGTAGCCGGTACGCAGCGCAAACCGGCCGGTGAGCAGTACGTCCATCGGGAACTCCACGAGGAAATCAACGGTTTCCATCTGCAGGAGCCCGGGTCGCTTGATGAAGCTTGTGATTACCGTCGCGCCGGCACTGAACTGGCATGTCATTGCATCGAAATTGGCTTCCAGAACCGGTACGAGGCCGCCGATGCTCCCATGAATCACTGACGATGAAAGATCCTTGCTGACGCCGAACTGGTGACTGATCCCGTCGGCAACCATCCGGGGGAAAATCCGCTGGGAGGGAAACCATACCAAGGATGAACACGGGAGGGTATCACCGCACGATTGCGCGGCTCCGGAATACCATGCGAACAGAAGACTGAGGAGGGCGGGAAGGAGACGGCGGGCAGGGGGCATGGTTTACCTTGACGAGCTGATGATTTGCTCCATGTCCGTCCGGAGGAGACGGTATACGCGCCATTCCTTCAACTCCTTTGCTCCCAGCGTCTCGTAGAAGTCAATTGCGAGCCTGTTCCAATCGAGCACCGACCACTCCATCCGGCCGCAACCGCGACGATAGGCCTCTGTGACCATGGCGGTGAAAAGGGCGTAACCGAGTTTCTTTCCCCGGAATCCGGGGAGGACAAACAGATCTTCAAGGTAGAGTGTGGGGAGTGCAAGGAAGCTGGAGTACGTTTCAAAGACGAATGCATATCCTGCGGCGACGCCGTCATACTCACCAAGAAACGCGTGGATGCGCGGAGGTGATGTGAACATATCGCGTATGAGCCGGGTCTCTGCGCCGGCGTCCGGAGGAGGCAGCTTTTCGTACTCGGCGAGACCGCGCACTAGAGCAAGGATTGTCGGGGCGTCCTCTCGGGTCGCGTGCCTGACGCGCACCCCTTCAGGGATGGATGGGAGCAACGGTAAACCCGGAGGCGTCATGGTGTGGTTTCCAGGGGGATTGAAATAGTCTTAGAAAACGCCTATTTTGTGCCGGCATGTGACATAATGTGAGGCATTTATGGCAAAGCTCTACACTTCGAACAAGGATGAATCCGCGCGTCTGTTCAAGAGCGATTTCCTTGAGAAGTTCTCGCATGTGCACTGGAGTGTTCCGCTGATACTGTACATTCCGGTTGTCAGCTTCCTCTTGTACCGTGCCTCAGGTGCGCCAGGCTTGACGCGGACAACCGGGGTATCCCTGTTTGTGGGCGGCCTGGTCATCTGGACCTTCACCGAATACGTGTTGCACCGGTATGTCTTTCATTACGAACCGACCAGCAAGTTCGGCAAGTACCTGCATTTCATGATGCATGGCGTACACCACGACTACCCGAACGACTCAAAACGCCTCGTAATGCCTCCGGTGGTCAGCATTCCGCTGGCGTCGCTTTTCTATCTCCTGTTCACCCTGATCCTCGGGATGAACTATAACTTCCCCTTCTTTGCGGGTTTCCTCGTCGGCTACATGCTCTACGACGAAATTCACTATGCCACGCATCACGCACCGCTGAAGAACGGACTCTGGCAGAAGGTCAAGCACCATCATGTGCTGCATCACTATCATGATCCTGAAAAGGGATTCGGCGTCAGCACCCCAATATGGGACTATGTGTTCGGGACGGTAGATCCCACGGAGCAGAAGCACGCGGCCGAGGTCTGATCCCAACCGATTGATGATTGTCAATAGTCTATAGTCTATTGACAATTGGTCCAGGTCTGACCCCCTGGTCCCGGGGTTAGCAAATGCGGGGAAGCTGCTCTCCTGACAGCATGTCGACGATCCGCGTGCTGCCGATGCTGCTCCTCATTGTTACGACACCCGGGGATTCGGCGGTGACCTCCCCGATGACGGCGGCACGAGTTCCAAGGGGATGAGCCCGCATCGCGGCCAGCACCGGTTCGGCATCCTCCCGGGCGACAATGGCGATTACCTTTCCTTCGTTGGCGACGTACAGGGGATCGAACCCGAGAAGTTCACACGCACCACGGACTTCTTCATCGACGGGAATCCGCGTCTCGTGAATCGTCATTCCGACCCCCGCCTGTCCGGCGATCTCATTGAGCGTACTTGCGACACCGCCGCGTGTCGGATCGCGGAGGACATGAATTCCCGGCGCTACCGCAAGCATTCCTTCCACCAGCCCGTGCAGGGCGACCGTATCGCTTTCAATTGCTGTCGAAAACTGCAGCCCTTCCCGGACGGACATGATCGCAATGCCATGTTGCGCAATCGGTCCGTTGATCAGGATCGCATCACCCGGACGTGCATGACGCGGGTTGATGTCGACGCCGGGGGGAATGATTCCGATACCTGATGTCGTGACGAAGACGCCGTCCCCCTTGCCGCGGTCAACGACCTTTGTGTCGCCGGTGACAAGCATGACACCTGCGGACCGTGCCGCCTCCCGCATGGAATGCACAATCCGCCAGAGATCGTCCACCGGCAACCCCTCTTCGATGATCAGCGCCGAAGAAAGGAACAACGGCCGCGCACCGCACATTGCCAGATCATTTACCGTGCCGTTGACGGCAAGCTCTCCGATATCTCCTCCCGGGAAAAACAGGGGATGCACCACATAGCTGTCGGTGGAAAATGCCAGCCGTTCCGCTCCAATGGTAAGCATGGCGCCGTCGTGCATCTGCTCAAGACCGGGGTTACGGAATTCAGGAAGGATAAGCTTCTCGATGAGCTCGTGCGTGAGTTTTCCGCCCCCTCCGTGTGCGAGGAGCACCTGCCCGTAGCGGGCGATGGGAAGAGGACAGGAGAACCCTTCGAAGTCAGGTTGTTCGTCAGCCATGATGTGTCCTGGAATACCTGAAGTACGCCGCGCACGAACCTTCAGATGACACCATGGGGGCCCCCAGAGGATGTTCGGGTGTGCACTGGAGGCCAAAGGCCTCGCATTCATGCGGTTTCCGCAATCCCTGCAGAACACTTCCCGCTATGCAGATTTCCGGTTCACGGGTGAGAATGTGCTGCACTGCAAATTGCTCATCGGCATCGAACCGCCGGAACTCCGGGCGCAATCCATACCCGCTGAGGGGGATGGTGCCGATCCCCCGCCATTGCCTGTCAATCACCCGGAAGACCCGATCAATGGCGTTGCGTGCCGCAGGGTTCCCCTCGCGGCGCACAATCCTGGCGTATTGATTTTCCACTTCGAAGCGGCCGTGTTCGAGTTGTTGTACGGTCATCCGGATTCCCTGGAGAATATCGACAGGTTCGAAGCCGGTAACGACGATTGGGACGCGGAACCGTTCCGCCAGCGGAATGTACTCTTCGTACCCCATCACCGCACAGACATGCCCTGCAGCAAGAAAACCCTGCACGCGGTTGGCCGGCGAGGAGAGGAGAGCCGCGATCGCCGGAGGCACGAGAACGTGTGCCGAGAGGACGGTAAAATTTCCGAGCGATTCCCGTTCGGCCTGCAGTACGGCCATCGCGTTTGCAGGTGCCGTGGTCTCAAACCCCACCGCGAAAAAAACAACCCGTTTGCCGGGATTCCGCCGGGCGAGGGCAACAGCGTCGAGGGGGGAGTAGACAACGCGGATATCACCGCCACCCGCCTTGACGGAAAGCAAATCCCGCTCCGAACCCGGCACGCGCAGCATGTCGCCGAAAGATGCAAAGATCACATCGGGAAGCGAAGCGATGGCCACTGCTTTGTCGATCAGCGCAAGGGGCGTCACACACACCGGGCAGCCCGGTCCGTGCACGAGGGTGAGGTCGGAAGGAAGGAGCGTATCCAGCCCATGCCGGACAATGGCATGTGTCTGTCCGCCACAGATCTCCATGATAGTCCATGGACGAGTCGTTTCAGCATGGATCGCCTGAAGGAGGTTCTGGACGATCTCATGGTCCCTGTACTCGTCAACGAACTTCACGACCGGTTCTCCGGAGGGGCATCGTCCTCATCGGCGAGGTCGTGCATTGTACGGAGCATCTCCAGGGTCTCGAGCGCTTCTTCCCTGTCAACCTTGCTTAGGGCGAAACCAACATGGACAATAACGTATTCTCCCGCGTTGATGTCCGGCAGCCACTCAAGGCAGACCTGCTTTTGCACACCTGCGAAGCTTACCGTTCCCATGACAGGGTTCACGCTGCGGTCGATCGCGAGGACTTCACCGGGTACTGCGAGGCACATAGTCACTCCATGGTATCACAAGGGCTACAGCAATCCCATATACGCGGCCGCGGCTATCTGTCCCGGCGCGATCCCGCCGTCATTGGGAGGGATGCGTTGATGGAGATACGGGCGAAAGCCCGCGCCTGTGAGTGCATCGACTGTATATCGCACGAGCAGGGCATTCTGGAAGCACCCGCCCGTGAGCGCCACTCGTTCGCACCCGATGTGTTGCGCGACGGTCACGATGCTCCCTGCAAGCGTCCGGTGAAAACGGGTGGCGATGACGGCCGCCGGCTCTCCCGCTTGCTGTTCTTTTATGAGTGCACGGATCATCGCTTCCCAGTCGATGACGAAGGGAAATCCTCGGCCGTCGGGACCGGTTCCTGACGGGGTCACCGTGACAGGGTAGACATCAGTTCCCTCGCCGTCCGCAGCCCACTCCAGCTCCATTGCCGCCTGTCCCTCAAAGCTGCTCCGCTGACGAAGCCCCAGCAATGCGCTCACGGCATCGAACAGCCGCCCCGCGCTGGAAGTCACAGGGGAATTGATGCCGCGTGCCAGCATCCGGTGCAGCGTTGTTTGCTCACTCCCGGTGAATGCCTGCAGCGGGATGATGTTCTGCCACGCAAACGCATCAGCGCCGGCGAGCGCATACAGAAGACCGAGCGCCGAACGCCGGGGTTCGCGCACAGCCTGATCTCCGCCGGGCAGCGGGAAGGTTCGGAGGTGAGCCACGCGTTTGAACCTCTTGTCCCGCACCAGGAAGAATTCCCCGCCCCAGATCGTACCGTCGTCACCAAGTCCGGTGCCGTCCCACGCGACCCCGAGGAACGGATCGCGGATTTCATTTTCCACCATGCATGCCGCCACATGGGCGACATGGTGCTGCACCGGAATGTTTCTCTCCTGCCGTGACCTGGCATACGCAGAAGAAAGATAGTCCGGATGGGAGTCAGATACAACTGCGACGGGATGGGCCTCGAACAGCGTCTGCATCTGCGTCGTTTCAGTCCGGAATGCCTCATAGGCCTCACGGGTCTCCAGGTCCCCCAGATGCTGGCTGACGAGCAGGTCGCGACCCCGGGAGATGGCGACGGTATTTTTCAGGTGCGCCCCCACCGCGAGAAGATCGGGGACGGTGCCGGGAAGGCGGAGGGGGAGCGGCGCATACCCGCGCGCCCTGCGCAGGGTCGTCAAGCGGCCATTGCTGATCCTGACGATTGAATCATCGATGTGTCGTACGATCGGGCGGTTGTGGACGAGAAACAGATCGGCGATGCCCGACAGGCGGTGGAGAGCTTCCTGTTCGTCGGTACAGATTGGTTCATCGGAAAGATTCCCGCTCGTGGCGACAAGCGGCCGGTCCGCATCGCGGAGCAGCATGTGGTGGAGAGGTGTGTAGGGTAGCATGACGCCGAGATACGGGTTGTGCGGTGCCACGTTCTCCGCGACGGAAGCCGTTGTCTGCGCCGCCGGCAGACGGCGCAGCAGGACGATCGGGGCCTCGGGTGCCGTAAGCATTTGTTCTTCGGGCCCGTCTACGCTGCATACAGCGCGCACTGTCTGCAGCGTGGGGAACATCAGCGCGAGCGGTTTTTCCTCCCGGTGCTTTCGGGCGCGCAAACGGCTCACGGCATCAGCATCGGACGCTGCAACCATCAGATGAAATCCCCCGATCCCTTTGACCGCAACGGTCTTTCCTTCGTGCAGAGCTGCCACGGCAAGGGAAAGCGCCATTTCATCGGTACCGGTGACGTGTCCTTCCGCGTCCCACAGCGCGACACGGGGTCCGCATACCGGACAGGCGTTGGGTTGTGCGTGGAACCTGCGGTTGGCGGGATCGTCATATTCCTGCTGACACGCGGGGCACATGGCGAAACCCCGCATGGTGGTGTGCGGGCGATCATAGGGGAGTGCGGTGATGATGCTGAACCGGGGACCGCAATTGGTGCAGTTGATGAAGGGATACCGGTAGCGACGGTCCTGCGGATTGAAAAGCTCTCTGAGGCAGTCATCGCACAGCGCAATATCCGGCATCACGAGTGCGGTCTTCTCTCCGGAGGGGTCGCTGGGACGGATGACGAACTCCGTGGCACCGGAGGGATCGAGGAATGCGTACTCAAAGCTCTGAATGAATGCACGGGGCGGATGCTCGCGGCGGAGTCGGCGGAGAAACGCGGCAATGACGGTGGGGTCTCCTTCGACATCCACGAAGACTCCCTGGCTGGCGTTGTTCACCCAGCCGGTGAGCCGGAGTTCCCGGGCGAGGCGGTACACAAAGGGGCGGAATCCTACCCCCTGGACAACTCCGCGAATCACGCCATGCACACGCTGCTTCAAAGATCATGACCTCACAAGGTACGAGCCCACAAGTTCGAGGCATGCGTCGATCTGCCCCGCCGCCCGGGGCGAAAGTGCGTCGGTAAAGTCGCACTCTGCTGCGGGAACTTCAATCAACACCGACCGGCGCGGAACGCGGTGGTACAACGTGGCTGCGAGTCCGAGTATGCCGGCCGGAGACATGGCGTGTGATCGGATTTTTTCACCTGAAGTTGCGGGGATCACGTCGGTCACGCGCAGTCCGTCTGTCACCATGCTGGCATCGACAATCATCAGCATGTCATAGTGCGCCACGGTCTCGGCAAGCTCGGGAGACAGTCCATGGACGCTGAGCACGTCAAGCTCCGGAAACCGGGTCCGTGCCCGTTCCGCAACACGTATTCCCACGCCATCGTCACCCCGCAACGTGTTGCCGAGGCCGATCAGGAGCGCCGGCTTCATCGTCGGAGTTCGGACAGAACGCGGTGGTCTTCATCGATCACCTGCACATGCAGCGGCATCATGCCGAAGGCATGCGTCGAACAAGAAAGACACGGATCGAAGCAGCGGATGCCGGCCTCGATGCGGTTCAAGATGCCTTCGGACAACTTCGTCCCGTCCAGGTATTGCATGGCGAGCTGGCGTACGGTCCTGTTCATTGCGAGATTGTTCTGTGCGGTGGCAATGACGAGGTTGACTTTTTGCAGGAGACCGTCATCGGTGACCCAGTAATCGTGGAAAAGTGTTCCGCGCGGCGCTTCGCTGGCGCCAACGCCGTGCCTCTGATTGATCATAGCCCTGGCGCGGATATTCTGACCCATGATGGCGGGATCATTTAAGAGAGCTTCAATCTTCTCCACGGAGTACAGGATCTCAATCAACCGGGCATAGTGATAATAGAAGGAGTTGTTCACAGTTTCCGCCTCGCCGGCGATCGCCTTGAACTGCTTGCGTTCGGCTTCCGCAAGCGGGGTGTCGATGTAGTCGCAGATATTCACCCGGGCAAGCGGGCCGACCCGGTACATCCCCTTCGGGTACCCGAACGGCTTGTAGTACGGGAATTTCAGATATGACCAATCCTCGGTTGCTTCGCCAAAGTGCTCGTGGTACTCTGCGGGATCGATCTTGTCGGCGATCACGTTGCCCGCCCCGTCCATCACGCGGAGCCGCCCGTCGTAATACTCCAAAGCGCCGTCGGGTGCCACCAGGCCGACGTACAGCGAGCGGAAATTGCCGTAGTTGGGAATATCGTTCTGGAACTTCACATGGATCTTCTTGATGGTCTCGAGGGCCATCAGGGCGGTGTCCCTGGCCTCCGGTATCCAGCTAAGAAGATAGTCGCGCTTCGCGGGGTCGAAAGGTTCACGCACGCCACCCGCAACGGCCCAGGGGGTGTGGATCTTCCGCGTGCCCAGCACCTCGATAATCTCCTGCCCGTACTTCCTGAGTCGGATGCCCCGTTTCGCAAATTCCTTATCGTGGGCAATCAGGCCGAGAATGTTTCTTTTCGCCGGGTCGGCATCGAAGCCGAGGAGAAAGTCGGGAGAGGAAAGATGGAAGAAGCTCAACGCATGCGACTGAAGCCACTGGGCCAGGGTGATCATCCGGCGCAGTTTTCCGGCGGTCTCCGGGATGGCCACCGCAAGGATGGCGTCTCCCGCCTTGGCGGAGGTGATGAGATGGCTTGTGGGGCAGATGCCGCAGATCCGTGAAGTAATGCCGCCCATTTCCCACATCGGCCGGCCTTCGCAGAACTTTTCGAAGCCGCGGAACTCGTTGACATGGAAGCGGGCATCCTTCACTACGCCCTTGCTGTCCACCTGAATGGTGATCTTGGCGTGGCCCTCAATGCGGGTAACCGGGTTAATCGTGATAGTGGTCATGGGTGCTCGCCTCTCATCCGTACCGCAGGAAGACATGGGTCAACGCCGGAGTTCTTCCCTGCAGCAGCTCGCTGACAGCGGACCAGATCTGGTCTGCGGTGGGCGGGCACCCGTGAATGAATGCGTCGACACGGACGAATTCGTGCAGAGGCCGGGCCTCTTTGAGAAGTTCTGCAATAGTGGGATACCCGCGGGGGATGCGGGGAGTGACGTCCGCAAGTTCCACGTAGGAGCGATGGAGCACGCCCTCGGTGTCCAGGCCATTGCGCATCGCGGTGACATTGCCGGTCACCGCGCAATCGCCGAACGAGACCACGAAGCGGGAGTTGCGGCGTATGATATGGGCGAACTCCTCGTGCTCGATATTGGCAACGGCCCCTTCCACCAGGGTCACGTCAACGTCGCGCGGGAACACTTTCATGTCGGCGATGGGGGAGTAGACCAGCTCTATCCTGTCCGCCAGATCGATCAAGCGTTCGTCCAGGTCGAGGAGGGACATATGGCAGCCGGAACACCCGCCCAGCCAGACTGTTGCGACTCGAGGTTTCATAGTCAGAGATCTCAGGTTTACTCTTCGTTCTGTTCGAAACTGATCCACTCGCCTTTGCTGCGGGCGGTGACAATATACTTCAGAAACTCCGTGTGTTTTTCCATCTCAGCGACGCTCTCGCCTTTCTTCACCAGGGCTCCAGTGGGGCACACGAGCACGCACTTCCCACAGGAGGTGCAACTCTCTGACGATCCCCATGATTGGTTGAGGTCGGAGATGATTTCGCAATCGATACCGCGTCCGGCAATGTCCCACACATGCGCCCCCTCGACCTCGTGGCACACGCGGACGCACCGGGTGCAGAGGACGCAGCGGTTGCGGTCGATGATGAATGTTTCGTGCGATGCGTCAATCTGTTTCTGGTTGTACAGGTAGGGTACCCGCACATACAGCAACCCGACGTCGTACGCCAGATTCTGAAGTTCACAGTGGTTGTTCACCATACAGACCGCGCACTGGTGATTGCCCTCGGATGCGAGGAGCGCGATGATCATTCTGCGGTATTTCTTCAGTCGATCCGTATCGGTACGCACGACCATACCCTCAATGGGGCGTGCGATACAGGCCGGGACGAGTTTGCTTGATCCCTCGATCTCCACCAGGCAGAGACGACAGGCGCCCACATCGGAAAGGCCGTCGAGGTGGCACAGTGTCGCGATGTCGATCTTGTGCTGTCGGGCGATCTGCAGGAGCGTCTCGTCATCCTTCGCGCTCACCTGTTCGCCGTTCATCGTCAGTGTAACGATAGCCATGGGTGTGTTCCTGCTATGCGTGCGATGCCGTGTCGTGTCCGTTGCCCGAAGCGACGAAGGTCTCCACCGGTTTCAGGAGGGCTTCGTACTCATGACGGAAGAAACGGAGCGTTGAGAGGACCGGGTTGGGCGCTGATTGACCGAGGCCGCAGAGACTGGTTTCTTTCACCATGACACACAGCTCTTCCAACAGGGCCAGGTCATCTGCCGTACCTTTGCCTTTGGAGATCTTGTCCAGCAGGTCGTGGATATGGACGGTGCCGACGCGGCAGGGGACACACTTCCCGCACGACTCATCGCGGCAGAAGTCCATGAAGTACCTCGCCACATCGACCATATTGGACGTGGAGTTCATGACGATCATGCCGCCGCTGCCCATGATGGATCCGAGTGTCGTGAGGGACTCGTAGTCCACGGGTATGTCGACATGTTCCTTCGGAATGCATCCGCCCGAAGGTCCGCCGGTCTGCGCGGCTTTGAATTCAGTTCCTTCGGGAGTGCCGCCACCCATATCGAAGACGATTTTCCGGAGGGGGATGCCCATCGGGACTTCAATCAGGCCCGTATTGCGG
>DAINBR010000060.1:0-5093 GCA_036732865.1 Bacteroidota bacterium
CTCTACGGTTACGGCATGGAAGGCGCGTTCATGAAGTATCGTGCCACGCAGGAAATCGGCGACAGGAAACAGGTCTTCAGCGTGCCGTTCCTTGCGGTGCTTGCCACATCTACTCTGCTCACCCTGCTCATCGTCGGGTTCGCTTCCCCGCTTGCTGAGCTTCTGGATGTCCCGGGGATCTACGAACGCGTGATCCCGTGTGCCGGATTGATTCTGTTCTTCGATGCGGCGACGCTCATCCCGTTTGCGACGCTCCGCATGGAATCGAAAGCGAAGCTCTTCGCCGCCGTGAAAACCGCTGGCATCATTCTCAATGTTGGTCTGAATATCCTCTCCCTCTTTGTTCTCAACTTGGGTGTGGAAGGAATTTTCTTCAGTGGTGTGATCTCTTCGGCGGCTAGCTTGTTCATGCTCCTCCCGGTGATTCTGAAGAATCTCACTTTCTCGCTGCCGCCGCCGCTTCTGCCCGCACTCTTGCGATTTGGACTCCCCTCGGTGCCCTCGGGAATCGCAGGGATGATGATCCAGGTTATCAACCGGCCCATGATGAAGGCCATCAGCGGTGCTGCCGCAGTGGGGTTGTTCCAGGCGAACTACAGACTGGGCATTTTCATGATGCTCCTGGTCTCGATGTTTGACTTCGCGTGGCGCCCGTTCTTTCTGACACACGCTGACGATCCTGACGCGCGTCCGCTCTTTGCCCGGGTTATGACATACGTAGTGCTGATCCTGTCCGGCGTGCTGGTCGTGCTTACGCTGTTCCTGGGAGATGCCGTGAAATGGCACATTTTCTTTGGCAAATCGTTGATCGCACCGAAATTCTGGGTGGGTCTCGAGATCGTTCCGGTGATTCTGCTGGCGTACCTGTTCCTTGGCATCTATAACAACCTGATCGCCGGGATCTATATCACCAAACGCACCGCCCTTCTCCCGGGTGTGACATTCACGGCTGCCGCGGTCAACGTGGCTGCCAACTTCCTGCTCATCCCGCCGTGGGGGCTTATGGGAGCGGCAGTGGCCACGCTCCTCAGTTACCTTGTGATGGCGGTGATGCTGTACATTATCGTGCGAAGAATCTATCCCGTCCCCTATGAGTGGGGAAGACTGGCGAAGATCGCGTTCGCGGCAACCGTGGTAATCGTCGCGGGGCTGCTTGCAGGGAGCACTCCCGGCGGACTTGTACTCAAGGGTGCGTTGATGCTCCTGTTTCCGTTGTTGCTGTATGCCGTGAAATTCTATGTCCCCGGCGAATTGAAACTGCTTGCGGGAATGGCCGGATCCATCGGAGTGTCGAGAGCACGGAACGCGCCACCTTCCGTCCACGAATAGCAATTGTCTCCCCAAACTGGTAGCTTAAAGTATGCTGAGCACACCCAAATCCCCAAAAAATACCGAACCGTCAATCCTCTTGGGCGGCCAGGCAGTTCTCGAAGGGGTCATGATGCGCGGCCCGTCACGCATCGCGACAGCTGTGCGCCGTGCGGACGGCACAATCGCCGTTCAGACGGAAGAGTTTTCGCCGATCGCCTCACGCATCAAGCTGTTTGCCCTCCCGTTCCTCCGGGGCGCGGTGGGAATGATCGAGATGCTCTTCGTCGGCATGCGTGCACTGAATTTCTCCGCAGACGTCGCGATGCAGGAGATCCCCGGCAAGAACGGGGTGAAGCAGAAGAAAGCCAGCAGCTTCGCGCTCGCCACCACCGTGATCATCGCACTCCTGTTTGGCCTCCTGCTATTCTTCGTCACACCCCTGTTGCTTGCGACCTTTCTCTTCGATGTGGAAGGAAATGCGCTGCTGTTCAATCTGGCCGCGGGCATCATCCGGATGATTGTCTTTCTGGTGTATCTCGCCGTCATCGCACAGCTGCAGGATATCCAGCGGCTCTTCGCGTACCACGGGGCAGAACACAAAACTGTTTTTGCCTATGAGCTGGGGTGCGACCTCTCGGTGCGCGAAGCCGCACTCTGTTCCCGTTTTCACCCGCGCTGCGGGACGAGTTTTCTGCTCATCGTAATGCTGAGCGCCATCCTCTTCTTCGCGATCGTCGACGCACTTATCATCCTCTGGACGGGATCCATCACCATCTGGATCCGCCTCTTTGTCCACCTCCCGCTTGTGCCCTGCATAGCCGGGCTTTCGTACGAAGTAATCCGACTTTCTGCACGGCACTCGAACCGCACATGGGCCCGCTGGCTCTCGGCACCCGGACTCTGGCTGCAACGCATTACCACAAGGGAACCGGATGACCAGCAGCTGGAGGTGGCGCTCACTGCACTCCGTGCTTCACTCGATGCCGATTGGAAAGAATCGCCGGCTGCGGCGCCCGCTGTCCTTTCGGAGGCATGAGAAGCCATGCTCCACCGACTCGATCAAGTGGTGAAACGCTACGACGAATTGACCCGTCTGCTGAGCGACCCGGGCACGCTGGGCAACCAGGAACGGCTGCGCCAGCTGAGCAAGGAACACAGCGACCTCACCCCTCTCATGGTCGCTTACCAGCGCTATCTGAAGGCGCAGGCGGACCTGAACGGACTCAAGGAAATCACCGATCAATCCGGCGACGCAGAGATGAAGCAGTTGGCTTTCTCGGAGATGGACGATGCAAAAGCCAAGGTGGCGGCGCTGGAAGAAGAGCTGAAAGTGCTTCTCATCCCCCGCGACCCGAATGACAGCAAGAACGTGATCGTGGAGATCCGGGCAGGTACGGGCGGCGATGAGGCTGCGCTGTTTGCCGCCGACCTTTTCAGGATGTATTCCCGGTTTGCTGAAAAAAAAGGGTGGAAGGTGGATGTGCTGGACATTAACGACACCGGGCTGGGCGGAATAAAGGAAATATCATTCGGTCTCGCCGGTGAAGATGTATACGGGAGCATGAAGTTCGAAAGCGGTGTGCACCGAGTGCAACGCGTACCCGAAACCGAAGCCCAGGGGCGGGTGCACACGTCCGCGGCCACGGTGGCGGTGCTTCCTGAAGTCGAGCAGGTAGATGTGGATATCAATCCCATAGACTTGGAGATCGATACGTTCCGTTCGGGAGGCAAGGGAGGACAGAACGTCAACAAGGTGGAGACGGCGGTGCGCATCACGCACAAACCGAGCGGCATCGTCGTGGCTTGCCGTCAGGAACGCTCGCAGTTTCAAAATCGCGAGCGGGCCATGAATATGCTCCGGGCCAAGATGTATGAAGCAGCGGTCCGGTCACAGGTGGGGGATGTGGCGGCCCAGCGGAAGCTGATGGTGAAAAGCGGCGACCGGAGCGAAAAAATACGAACCTACAACTTCCCGCAGAACCGGGTGACCGACCACCGGATCGGGGTGACCCTGTACAACCTTGCGGAAATCATCGACGGCCGTCTTGACGAGCTATTGGAACAACTGAAAGTCGCCGAACGGGCGGAAAAGCTCAAAGGTGACGGAGGGTGACCCCGACCGATTGAGGATTGTCGATGGTCGATAGACTATTGACAATTGGTCCGCATCTGACCCCTATTTCCCCGCCCGCACCCCTGCAAAAAATTCCTGTAGCAGCCCCCCGCACTTTTCCGCAAGGATCCCTCCCACCATTTCCACCCGGTGATTCAGCCGGGCATCCTGGACCAGATTGTAGAGAGTGCCACAGGTGCCGGCCTTCGGGTCGAATGCTCCAAATACCAGACGCGGAACGCGTGCCAGGACGATCGCACCGGCGCACATCGCGCATGGCTCCAAAGTGACATACAACGTGCATCCTTCCAGTCGGCGGCTGCCGAGATGTGTGGCCGCCGCAGTGATTGCAATCATCTCCGCATGGGCCGTCGGATCCTGAAGAGTCTCCGTCTGATTGTACCCGCGTCCGATGATGCGGTTCTCCTGTATGATCACCGCACCGATAGGCACTTCTTTGCGGCGCAATGCCTGGCCGGCTTCCTTCAGCGCATATTCCATCCACCGCTCGTCGTCGGGAGGAGGCAGGGTCTCGCTTACCATTTGTCCTCGTGAATTCTGTCTGTCAAAAACCGGTCGGCACCGGCCTTCTTCTCATCCGGGAAACCCACGGGCAGCAAGCTGAAAGGAACGATGTTGTCAGGAAGACGAATAACACGGCAAACCTCATCAACCCTTGCCTGGCGTGGATAGACGCCCACCCAGACGCTGCCGAGGCCAAGACTGTGTACGGCAATGAGCATGTTCTCGGTTGCCGCCGCACAATCCTGAGGCCAGTAATCGACATGCTTCACGACGCTCATGTCCGCACATACAAGAATTGACAGCGAGGCATGGGCAACCATCTCGGCGTAACGGTGTGTTGCACTCAGCTCCTGGAGAGTATGCCGGTCCCGGATGATGATGAAGTGCCACGGTTGCTCGTTGCCGGCGGAGGGAGCCGACATGCCTGCTCGCAGAATCAGTTCGAGGTCGTTGCGGGTGACCTCGCCGGTGAGGTATCTGCGGATGCTCCTCCTGCTGAACAATGCCTTAAGTGTATCCATAATGGTCCGGCCATTGTGCCTGTAAACTTTCTGGAGCGACAATCTCAATGATACCAATCTGCGCGCGTGATGTCAATGTGCCCGGACTGTTTTCCCGTTACCGTGCGAGACTATGGGCCCGGGCGTTGTTTCCTTGATTTGCAGTGCGATTCACGGTATATTTGTGTATGAATACTGCGCCGTCGCGAAGAGAAAGCGGGGTGGTCCCGCAGAACGTGTCATTCCCCTTGACTCCCCTGTGGTAGATCTGGACACAACCCTCGCTCTCATCCTGGGGGCCGCCGCGGGCGCACTCGTCGTGCTCGTCATCGGTGTGCTGTACGCACGCCATGCGCGGACGGTGACTGCGCAATTGCTTGCAGAGAACAACGAACAACGATCCCGCGAAATGCAGCTTTTGCTGGACCGCGTAAGGGATTCCTTCGGCACGCTCTCCCTGGATGCACTGACGCGGAACAGCAACGAATTCCTCCGCCTGGCAAACGAAACTCTCTCCCGCCAATCCCTGGCAGGTCAGAAGGATCTCGAAGGAAAAAAGGATCTCATCGATGCGTCGCTTGTGCAGATCGAGAAAGACCTCACCAGCGTGCAGGATATGGTTAGCGGACTCGAGCGGGACCGGG
>DAINBR010000060.1:5103-12560 GCA_036732865.1 Bacteroidota bacterium
AGGAAGCTTGAGATCAGCGCGGCGGGCGGCGCGCGGCTGCAGAAGTTCGGCGAGGTGACAGACCAGCTCCGGCGTACAGCCGGGGAAACAGAACGACTGCGTGAGACCACTGAGCACCTGCGCCGCGCGCTCGCAAGTCGCGACGTCCGCGGCCAGTGGGGACAGCGTATGGCGGAAGATGTGCTGCGTCTGGCAGGGTTTGTCGAAGGGATCAATTACGTCAAGCAGCGTGCGATTCCCGGGGGGACCACCATCCCGGATTTCACGTTCCTTCTCCCGCAAGATCTCCGGTTGAACATGGACGTCAAATTCCCGCTCGACAACTACATGCTGTATGTCGAAGCGGAGGCCGAAGCCGATCGGCAGGCCGCGAAGCGGAAATTCCTCTCTGATGTGCGCAATCGCATCAAAGAGGTGACCGGACGCGGGTATGTCAATCCTGCCGAACAGACCATCGACTATGCCCTTGTGTTCATCCCCAACGAACAGATCTATGCGTTCATCAATGAGAACGACCGGACGGTGATGGACGACGCCTTGCGGCAGAAAATCATCCTCTGTTCGCCCCTGACGCTGTACGCCATTCTCGCGGTGGTCCGGCAAGCCGTGGACAACTTCAACCTGGAACAGACCGCCGCTCAAATCCTCGCTCTCCTTGGCAATTTTGGCAAGCAATGGGAACTGTTCGTCGCCGGCTTCGAGAAGATGGGGAAGCGAATCGAGGATGCGCAGGTGGAATACCAGCAACTCACATCCACAAGACGTCGCGCACTTGAACGACCGCTGAAGCAGATCGAGGAACTCCGGCAGCAACGCGGTATTTCGTCGCCGGCAGATGAGGAGAATTCCAATCCGGATGAAACGAGCGCCTCTTAATATGTTCGTGTTGCTGTCCGCTGCGCTGCTGTCTGCGGGGTGCGCGGCGACCAGCCGGTACGTCGACAACCGGCCGCACTCAGCGTTGCGCATGAATGCGCGGGACCATGGCGTCGTTTTGCGGCATGGATCGGGTCCGGATAGCTGCGATGTGTACGGTGCAAGAGATGTCTGGGTCTTCAAGGCGGGAACCGAGTACCTGATGCACTACGACGGTGCAGGACCGCAAGGCTGGTTGACCGTCCGTGCCCGTTCCGCCGATCTTCTAAACTGGGAAATCGACGGCCCGGTGCTTGCCCTGGGAAAAGAAGGCGAGGAGGACTCGAAGAGTGCTTCTTATGGCCTTACTGTCTCGGATGAGAACGGATGGCATATGTTCTACCTGGGCACGCAGTTTACCTCACCGCCGCCGGACCGCGTGCCGTCACTGCCGTACCTGACGCTGAAGGCACACAGCCGGACGCCCCACGGGCCGTGGACAAAACAACCCGGTATCGTTCCGCTTCGCCCTGCCCCCGGCACATATTATTCCCATTCAACAAGTCCGGGCCAGATTCTCGAGCGCAATGGTGAGTATCTGCAATTCTTCAGCGCCGCGATGTTGACCGACGGAGCCATCCGGCGGACACTCGGGATCGCGAGGACGCGGAATCTTGACAGCAGTTGGGCGTTGTCGCCGGAACCGATCCTGCCACTGGAAGAACAGATCGAAAACGCTGCACTCTATTTTGAAGAATCCAACGACACATGGTTCCTGTTTACAAATCATGTCGGGTGGTACGAAGGGGAAGAAGAGTATACCGACGCTATCTGGGTCTACTGGTCGAAGGACATCGAGAGGTGGGATCCAGCGCACAAAGCCGTTGTGCTCGACGGTCGCAACTGCAAATGGTCAAAGCGGGTGATCGGACTCCCGAGCGTGATCCGGTTCGGCGACAGATTGGCACTTTTCTATGATGGGGCAAAAGGGGAGCGGAAGGGACACACCCGCCGCGACATCGGGCTTGCATGGATGAAGCTGCCGCTCAGAATTCCCAGGATTCGGCCCTAGTCGGAGCCTCAGAACCAAGGCCGGGAGAATCCCCAGACTTCCCCCCCCTATAACTTCAACCTCAGCCCCAGCCGCGTGAGACGTCCCGTCAGCCACACAATCACGAGGGAAAAAACGAGCGAGCGGGCGATGCCGGGAATCCCTGAGCCGATCGACCCCCACAAGTGCCCGATCCCTACGATCGCGAGTATTCCATAGAAGATGTCAGGAAGCAAGTAGGCCAGAAGCGGATTTGCTCCAGCAGGTTCAGCAAAATCGAAGATGCTCCCTCTCCGGCGGAGGTCGGCGATCCAGTACAGCACGAGGAATACCAGGCAACAGATCGCAGCACTGTAAAGGGACCAGGTAGGTGTCGCCAGGTTCTTGGAGATGCCGTGAAGGGGGCTCAACAAGTATCCCGCGCAGGCCAGCGTCACTGCCATACCTGTGAGCCAGCACACCTTCCCCCTGGCCGTCGGCACCGAAGTCGATGGGTCGAACAGGAGTCCGGCAATCATGCCCGCCGTCGCGATGGAAACATGCCCACCGATGTGTCCGCCGATCCAGAGCACATTGTTGACCGGGCCGAGAAAGGTGAGAGCCCCTGCCTTGTCGCCGATGTACAGGCAGACGGAAAGCGCAAGCATCGCGGTGAGTGCCGGTATGTTCGCTCCCAACAGGAGGAATGCGGCAGAACAGACGAGGTAGGCCCACCCAATCAATCCAAGGATGCCCCACCATTGGGTCTGCATCCATCCGGGGGAGACGGCATCTCCGCTCCGGTAGATTATCGCAAGCCCAGCTATCAGAACAAACCCTGCAATTCTCACCAGCCGCCAGGCAGTCCGCTTCTTCCCGCTGAGTTCCGGTGGCTGCGCCCACGCGGCTATCGCGCCCAGAAAGAACAGCGTCGACCAGACGTGCCGGTCCATTCCAGTGAGATCCGGATTCAGACGGCCGATGTTCACCATGAATATCCCGAGCACCAGCAGGCCGGCAAACCTGATCAGCACGTGGCTCCAGAGTGCTGCGGTGGATGCACCTCTTGTGCGCCTGCGTTGCAGCGCGAGCGGGATCGACATCCCTACTATGAAAAGAAACGCCGGGAATACCACGTCCACGAAAGTCATGCTGTTGGAATCGTCAAGGGCATGTTTCATCCATCCGGGTAGATTGCTGACTCCCGCCAAATCGTTAACGAAAACCATCGTGAGAATGGTGAGGCCACGGAAGATGTCGATTGACTGGATCCGGGTGGACATATGTTGACCGCGGTTGTGAAGGATGCAGGAGAAGATACAAAGAAATCCAGAGGTATGACACAATTCCGCAAGTCCTTGAACACGAGTCATGGATGGGGAACAACAACGGGCAATTTGTGGTTGGAGATTTGACCATTTAGCCCGGTAACCTTATCTTAAAGTATTTCCGTGCATGCGGCAGCGCGATGAACCATCTGCCGATAACATGAACAGGGTATGCATCAACAGGATTTGCATGAACGGGTTTTTCATGAACAGGTTGTATATGAACAGGTTTGCATGGACAGGTTTTTCATGAACAGGGTTTGTATGAACTGGGTTTCTTCCATTCAAAGGCTCAATCCATGAACCAATTCGTCCGCTTCACTCTCGTTCTGTTTTCACTCATTTCAGTGCTTGATTCGGGCGCGGGGCAAATCCGCCTTCCGGTAAAACCTCCCGAGGGGGCAGGTATCACCCTGAAAAGTGAGATGAGGCTGGCCGCGCTGGAATGGACGCAGTTTCAACCAGCGAACATGTTTCGTTCAGATGAGAAGGGTGACGCACTCCTGGTGGATCTGCATGATTCCACCGTGTACGGACGGCTCCACGCAGGACCGGCGTTCTTCGATGCAGATATTGCCGACTACCTTGAGCCCCGCTACCGCCAGTCAATTGAGATTGAGAAGGGAAGGGGAATTCTACCGGTTCGTCCCTACTTCGACCCGAGACAGACCTGGAATGCGAATGGCTGGACGGATGCCGGCGTTCTCGGCTACAGGCTGGACCTCGTCCAGTTGAAAGGGGCCAAACCTGTGAGCGCGGGTTACTTCGATTCCCGCGTCTGGGTTCGTGTGACACCGGGAGGCATCCGGCCGATCGTATCGATCGTCGAAGGACCATCAGTTGGGCTCATCGTGAGCGATCACCCCGACTGGATAATCATCGCAGGGGAGACGGATCGACTCGCGACCGCCGGGGTGGAGATTGAAGGAGTCGGCAGTTATCCGGGCGGTGCGGCCGGACTCAGGCATGAAATCAAGGTCAGCGGACTGAAGCCTTCACAATCGTATCGCTATCGCTTCTTCGCCTCAACCGCAGGGGACACGGCGGCGACGCCCTGGATCGGGTTTCGCACGGCTCCCCCGAAAGGCGATTTTCCCGTTCGCTTCGCTTATGCCGGGGATGCACGTGCTGCAGCAGGCGGCGGCGAGTTCGGCTATGCGGGTGTGAACAAAAAAGTCCTGGGCACTCTTGCATCGGTCGTGTATCGTCGCGGTGCGGAATTCATGCTCTTTGGAGGAGATGTGATGTCGGGTCATACCAATTCACCCGACGGCTACCGATTCCAGAGCAAGGCCTTCAAGCAGAGTGTCGCGCCGTTTGTGCACAGCCGTCCTGTTTTCTCGGCGATGGGAAATCATGAAGCCCTCCTGCACATCTACGATGACGGCAGCCGTTACGGCATCGGCATGGACCGCTGGCCGTACGACTCCGTTAGTTCAGAGGCGGTCTTTGCGCAAGAATTCATGCATCCCGGGAACGGTCCCGCTCCGCTCCCGGGCATGCCCCCTTATCGCGAGAATGTTTTTTCGTTTCACTATGGACCGTTGAAGGTCATTGTGTACAACAGCAACTACTGGTGGACCGCCCCCAACCGTATTCCGGAGTGCGGGGGGTCGCCCGAGGGCTATCTGCTTCCCGAGCAGTTGACGTGGATAGAACGGGAACTTGAATCAGCCGAGGTCGATGATGACGTGAAGTTCATCATCGTTCTGGGTCATGAACCGGCTTTCCCGGGTGGCGGGCACATCGGAGACGGAATGTGGTACAACGGCGACAATCGCGTGCGTGCATTCAGGGTGAACGAACGCGGACTCCTGGTACCATACGCACAAGGTGTGCTGGAAGTGCGCAGCCGGCTCTGGGAGAAGCTGGCCTCGAATCCAAAGGTGGCCGTTGTCTTTGCGTCCGATGAGCACAATTATCATCGCATGCTCATTACCGATACGACGCGCGTCGGCATTCTCCAGGATGATCTGGACGGAAACGGAAAACTGGACGATGGCGTCTTTTCGCCAGACAGAAAACTCAAGTTGCCGACCTGGTTCGTCATATCAGGAGGTGCCGGCGCACCCTACTATACACAGCAGAAAGCCCCCTGGAGCGGAAGCGTGCTGCGTTTCACGCCTCTTGCCCACGCCGTGATGATACAGGCAAACGCCGGCAAGCTCAGCCTGCATGTAGTAAGCGAACACGGGCAGGTGTTGGATGAAGTTGAAGATCTGATGAGCGTCAGGCGCCGGTAGCCGCTGTCGGGCAGTCCGCGCTGGCAAATCTCATCGACATTCGCTAAATTGTCTGGAACTGACGGCTGCAACACAGCCGGGGCTGTCCATAACCAGACAATCTCCAGGCATTGTCGACAATTCGAGTTCGCTTCGCCCCGAGTCCAACCGGATTCCTCCACGTCGGCGGTCTGCGCACCGCCCTCTACAATTACCTCTTCGCGAGAAACCACGGCGGCGTGTTCATCCTCCGCATTGAGGATACCGATCGAAACCGCTTTGTTCCGGGCGCTGTCGAGAACCTGATCCGCACATTGGCATGGTCCGGGCTCCAGTATGACGAAGGACCGGTGGTCGGTGGCCCAAAGGGTCCATACATTCAGTCGGAGAGACTGACGCTCTACAGAGAGTGTGCTGAACGACTTGTGCGCGAAGGGAAGGCGTACTACGATTTTGTTGACAGTGAAGACGACGAAGAACGGGAAAAGGGGGACGAAGGCGAGAACGTACCACCCGCAGTTGCGAGACGCGCGAACCTCGTCGATGCGGGTGAGGTGGAGCGGCGCTTGCGCAACGGCGAGCCGGCCGCGATCCGGATGAAAGTGCCGGATGGCGCCACAATCACGTTCGCTGACGTGATTCGGGGGCAACTGGAGTTCGCAAGCGATCTCGTGAATGATCAGGTGCTCCTGAAATCTGACGGTTATCCCACCTATCATCTGGCGAATGTCGTGGACGACCATTTCATGGAAGTCACCCACGTCATACGAGGGGAAGAGTGGCTTCCAAGCACCCCCAAACACATCCTCCTGTACGAGTATTTTGGATGGGGAAAACCGGTCTTTGCACACCTCCCGCTCCTGCTGAATCCCGACCGCACAAAACTCTCGAAGCGCCAGGGTGATGTCGCAGTTGAAGACTATCAAAAGAAGGGCTATCTTCCGGACGCCCTTGTGAACTTCATCGCATTGCTGGGGTGGAATCCTGGCGACGAGCGGGAGCTCTTCACTATCGAGGAGTTGATCAGGGCATTCAACCTCGAGCGGGTGGGGAAGTCCGGCGCAGTATTCAACCTTGACAAGCTGAACTCCGTTAACAAGCACTACATGCGCACGAAGTCGGATCAGGAGCTTGCCCGCGTTGTACGCCCGGTACTGGAAGAGGGCGGGATCACGGGATTCAGCGATCAGTATCTGGAACAGGTCGTCCGACTCACGAAGGAGCGGGTCACGAAACTCACTGATTTCAAGGAGACCGCTGATTTCTTCTTCGCGGATCCGGAGCGCTACGATGAAGAGGCCCGGAAAAAGAGCTGGAAGGGAGAGAGCCCGAAGTATGTCCGTGCGGTATTGGACTCGCTGCGCGGGTTGGCAAGTCTTCCCGCACCAGCCGTGGAAGCGCTCGTGAGACAAACGGCGGAACAGCTGGGGGTAAGTCCGGGAAAACTGATCCATCCGTTGAGATTGGCCCTCACAGGGCGGTCCACCGGTCCGGGACTCTTCGAACTTATGGAAGTGCTGGGGAAAACGACTTGTGAGCGCCGTTTGGAACGCGCTCTTCACGTGTTCGTTTGATTCTCGGAGTCGCGATGTCTATATTGCATGATCGCAAAAAAGAAGATGCCGTGGCGGGGCTGCAAATCGTGCGTCTACGGAATGCGGCCTTCTATGCGTACCATGGTGTGCAGGACGATGAGCAAAACCTGGGCGGAAAGTTTGAGCTGGATCTGGATTTGTACGGAGATTTTCTCCCGGCGGCTGAAGCGGATTCGCTGAAGAAGACGGTGGATTACGAGAAAGTGTATGCGTTTGTCCGTTCTACGGTGCTGGAGAAGAAGTATCACCTCCTGGAAACGCTCGCACATGTGATTGCCCGCGGACTTTTGCGCGAGTTTTTCAACGTGGAGGTTGTCACCGTGAGAATACGCAAACCACATCCCCCTGTCCGCGGCGTAATCGACTACGTGGAAGTCGAACTGACGGAGCAACGATGAAGTCATACCGCGTCTTCATCGGACTTGGC
>DAINBR010000061.1:0-12505 GCA_036732865.1 Bacteroidota bacterium
CCTCGAAGTCACTGTCGCGGGGGTTCCTCCCGCCGACACCGGCATGGTCATCGATCTCAAGGAACTGGCGAATATTGTGGAACGTGAAGTAGTAGACCGCGTGGACCACAAGCATCTCAATCTGGACGTGGATTTCATGCGCGGGGTTATCCCCACGGCGGAAAACATCGCTATTGCCTTCTGGAAAATCCTCGCTCCAAAGATCAGCAATGGCAGACTTCACTCCATCAAGCTGTACGAATCGGTCAACAATTTCGTTGAATACAGAGGGGAGTAACCTGCCATGGATGGAAAATCGAAGCGACGCGAGCATCTTTCAACGATCTTCGCGGACTTGCTCAAGGTGCTGGGGGAGGACCCCACACGTGAGGGGCTTCTACGCACGCCGCAGCGTGTCGCGGAGGCCTATGAGTTCCTCACCAAGGGCTATCACGAAGATATCAAGAAAGTCCTGAATGGTGCCATCTTCACCGAGAAGTACAGCGAGATGGTGGTCGTAAAGGATATAGATTTTTTCAGTATTTGCGAGCATCACCTGCTTCCGTTCTATGGCAGGGCACACGTCGCATATATCCCGAAGGGCAAGATCGTCGGGTTGAGCAAGGTTCCGCGGATTGTCGACGTTTTCAGCCGGCGGCTGCAGGTGCAAGAGCGTCTCACGCGGCAAATTGCCGAAACGCTGTTTGATTGCCTGAACCCGGAGGGGGTCGGTGTTGTTGTGGAAGCACGCCATATGTGCATGATGATGCGCGGCGTCGAGAAACAGAACTCGGTGGCAACCACAAGTGCCATGCTCGGTGTATTCATGGATGACATGAAAACGCGCAGTGAATTCCTTCACCTTATCGAAAGCAACTTGAGCACATGAAACGCCTGGAGGGCAAAGTCGCCATCGTCACGGGTGGCAGCCGCGGAATAGGACTGGCAATCGTCCGGTCCCTGGCGGAGGAGGGGGCCAGTGTAACGCTGGCTGCGCGCAACGGAGACATAGTGAAGCGTGCGGCGGATGTTCTGCGCAACGAAGGTCTCGATGTAGAAGGTCTTACGGCAGATGTTGCTGTGGAGCCGGATGTGACCCGCCTTGTGCAGCATGTGGCCAATACGCATGGCCGGGTGGATATCCTCGTCAACAACGCCGGTGTCGGCGTCTTCAAACCGGTGGTCGATCTTTCAGTCGCGGAGCTTGACACCATGTGGGGAACGAATGTGCGCGGCGTGTTCCTCATGACAAAGGCTGTCCTGCCGCATTTGATCGCGGCGAAAGGCGGTGACATCATCAACATCGCTTCGCTTGCCGGAAAAAATGCATTCACAGGAGGAGCAGGTTACGGCGCGACAAAGTGGGCACTCCGCGGGTTTGCGAGCTCACTTATGTTGGAGGTGCGCGAGCATAACATCCGTGTCGTGACAATATTTCCTGGGTCCGTCGAGACGGGATTTTCCACAAGGGGAAAGAAGGGGAGCAATATTCCGAAGTCTGAAGATGTAGCGAGTGCGGTGATATTTGCAGTCACGTCGCCCGGACGAGCCATGTTCAGCGAGATTGACCTCAGACCGACAAAACCGTAACATAACCGCGCAAACAAGCTGGAAAGACGCAACGTGGCGGGCGAACAGCCCCCATTTTGCGTCTTTTTTGTTATCCCTTTGCGTTATTTCAGTTTATTTCATTTATTTAAAGTATACCTTCCACATCCACGGATGGAGACACTATTGATGCGCAACGCAATAATTTCATCACTCGCGATGCTGGCTTTGCTCTCGGGTTGTGTTTCGTTCAAAGAACTGGAGCCAGAACCGCCCCTCTCTCCTCAGGAGCGTGGTTTCATCGAACTAAAGAACGATCAGGATGTTTTCCAGCTTGCCGAAGGTGAACGCTATTTCATACGTTTCCCGAGGCCTGTGCAGGACAACTCCGCGCTTGTTCTCAGGAACAGTGCGGCGTCGTACATTAACGCGTACTTGACTCGCTCGTTCGATGACGGCAGGGAGCCCATTGAGCGAATGAAGGACGAAGCCTCGATCACGGATTCCACCAGTGTATACTATGTCGATACCGCGAGTCCGACGTACTACTGGGTGATTGACGCAGTGCGGCAGGACGTGGATCTCCGCATGGACTACCGCTACCTCCCCCGTTGGCGGTACACATTCGAAAAGAAGTACACGGAATTCAAGGCAGCGCTGGCCGAAAACCGGATCGACCGGTCGACCTATTCCGGGACGGGCGCCGGCCCTTCCATACAGACGGTTGACTACGCCGATGAGCTGGCAGTGCTGAAGCCGCGCTTGGAGGCTTTGTCTGCAATGCAGGGAGAGCTCAAGGAGGTCGCCAAGCTGTTTCCCCCGGACATCGCCGCTTCGAACGATTCGGCGTATCTGAACTACAAATCGCTCCGTGCTGCGGTCGACGACGAGTTCCAGTTCCAGCAGAACTATGCAAAAGCGCTCACCATATTCCAGAAGGAGAAGCTCTCCCGGAGGAGCACCGGAGAGTTCATGAAGGATGCAGCGGAATATCTCGAATTCCTCACGCAGGGCTCTCGGTACCCAGCCCCGTTGATGGCGCATGCACAGGAGGTCATAGGCAAGCGTCTTGACGAGGTCGTCCCTTACTATGAGAAACAGCTGCAGGACATGAAGGACAGGCCCGGTGTGTTCAAACCGTCTATCGACACCATCGAGAAACTCTTCCGCGCCTGCGACCGCCCGGCCTCGCCCGAGTTCGAAACTCTGAACAAATTCGTGCGTCGATTCAATCTTGAATCGAGCGCCCTCGCAAACGCGAAGGACCGTTTGCGCGAGATGAATGCCGTCATCACCAAGACGAGCACTCCGCCTGCGCTGGACTTCTACGGCAACATGGAAGTCTCCGCGGCCGATATCCATACCTCCCTCCCGCGATCAGAGGTGGCTTCCAATGCCCGCTACGGTTCGTACCAGGCGGTGCAGACCATCAACCGTGAAATGGGAGAAGTAGCGACACAGGCTGACGACCTCAGGGCCATGTTTGCATCAGGTAAGCAGATCGCCGCTGACATCGGCGCGCGGCTCTGGGAATCCGCTGAACGGAAAACCGCCGACCTCTTCTACGGACGTGACGGGCGATCATACGCTTCCGCAGCACACCATCGTGACAAGTTTGTCAAATGGTTCGAGGCGGGCATTCTCAACGGTGTGAAGAATGCGACGAAAGAGCGCCTGGATGCATTCGTGAAGTCATCCATGGGATCCTACACCAATGTCCCTGCGCTTTACGCGGATTCTGCATTCACGCCTATCTATATGCTGGGGTTCAGTTCTATCGGCGAGGGTGACCTTGTCAAAAAGCGGGCTCAGATCGACGACTACATCACCCGCGTCCGCACAATCGAGTTTCCGGAAGGGTCCATCCGCCTTCTGTACGCCGATTTCTCGCGCGACATCAATGCGAACGGTGTCGAACGTGCCCGCGCAATCGTCGAGCATGGCAAGATCTACAAGGGGAGCGACAAACAGATCGCCAGTATGCTGAGCGAGTGTGATCCGATGATTGCGAAGTGGATCGTGCGTCCCAAGGAATACCGGCGGATTCTCGCTTTCCCCGTCACGACGAACAAGCGCGGCGTGAATGAATACGTCTTCCGCATCAAGCTGCAGATTCCATCTGATGCGCAGTTCCCGGTGTTCGATGTCAATGTCAAGCTGCCGAGGGAGATTGCGGAATCTGCGAAAGGGGAGTCGTGGTACGACCGGATCACGATCAACAAGAACCTCATCAAGAATGAGGGGCGTTTCCGGATTACCGCGCCCCTGCCCGACAACAACTATGAGTCGCAAATAACCCCCGTACAGATGGACAAGGCCGGGAACAACATCCTCGAAGTGCGTTTCAGGAAGGCCTCGTTCAAAGTGTACGAGATTAGCGCGATGGCGCAGGTACCGATTATGAAGAAGAACTGAGGGCCGGACACTATGAAACGGAACACGATCTATATCCTGGGCGCGGTTGGTGTCGTCCTTGTCGGTGTCGTCCTATACCTGCTGCTGCACCGCCCGGACCTGTCGGGCAGCATAGTTTTGCCCTACATCGCCCATCAGAAACCGGCGGTCGATCCGCACTTGCCCGGGACAACTCCTCTCTCCGACAAGCTGGACGAGATCCTCTTCGAAGGAATTTTCAATCTGTCGGCAAACCCGAGCGGCATCGTGTATGAGGACGGCCTCGGCGAGCTGGTGAGCGTCGATCAGGACAATGTGATCACCGTGCGCCTGAAGACAACCCGTAAATGGCACGACAGTTACCAGATTACACCGAAGGACGACGACGAATACACGATTGCCCGCACACGTGAACATTTGTTCTCCGCGACCGATCTCCAGTACACCATCCGGCGCATTATGACGCTTGGAAGCCTTTCGCCGGACTACATCCTGCTGATTCAAGCAATGGAAGCACCGGGTTTCGAGGGGCCAAACGAACGGGGAGAAATCCAGTTCCGGTTCCGGAGCAACAGAATCTGGAAAGAGGCCGACATCAAGGAGACACTCTCGTTCAAGGTACTCCCCGAGGGTTCCCCTCTTAATGCTCTCAACTACAACACCGGAACGGCGCCCTATCTTGCACTCCCCCCGATAGAGGGCGTTTCGAACTACTACAAGACACCTGACGGTGGGGCATCCATCCCGAGCGTCGTGCTGGCTTCGTTCATCGACAACAGCACTTACACGACCGAGATGCGGAACGGGTCCATCAACGTGCTGCTTGAATCCCCGTTCGGCGCCGTGTCACCGATCCTTGCCGATAGCGAAGACTTCTTCGCGAAATCCAACATCAGCACCGCCATGTTCGCCATCCTCTTCAATACCCAGAGGCTCGACAGAGGCCAGCGTACCGAACTGCGAAAACTCCTGGACCGGAAGCTCATTGAAGATCGGTTCTTCAAGGTCGGATCGCCCCAGCAACGGCATATCAAGGACTACAAGGGGAACGTGGACAACTATGCGGACTACCTGAACCGCAGCGTGTTCCCGAATTCCTCCTACTACATCGAAGAGCTGGTGGTCGAGCCCGCCGGTGATTCCACCGCTGCCAACATTGCCGTTCTTCCCGACACGGTGCGGATCAAGGCCTGCACGAACTTCGGATTCCGCGAAGAGTACGCCGACCTGATCGAAATCCTCAACGACCCGACGGTCACGCGCGGGAGAGTGAAAGTGACAGCCGTCGGCAATGAAGAAATTCAACGCGGGGATTACGATGCCGTACTGGTAGCATTTACCGGGTACCGGAGCAACTTCCTGCTGGATCTTTACGATGTGTTCCTCCGCTATCCCGACTTCCAGACGTACCGGATCGCCCTGGAGACTTCGAAAGACGAGAAGGGCACCGAGGCCCCTGCACCGGAATCGTTCCGGAAAGGTTCGAATTTCTGCCAGCTGGATGCTGTGGCGGAGTCCGCAGACAAGGCCGACATCGCCCTGTTCCTGGAATATTTGCACGGATTCATGTCGACGCGCAATATCGGCGACAAGCAGGAATACGCCCGGCGCATCGATCAGCTTGAGCACAGCCTGGCGCTTGGCGGTTGGCTCTTCTCCGTGCCGTCGCTCGCTTACTTCAGCACCCAGTTTGACAGTACGAGCATAGACCTGTACGGTGTCGCGTCGCAGCTCTCAACGATCAAAAGATGGCGGGAAGCTGCCGACCAGTGATCGGGCTATTTCAACGGCGAAGGCCCGCGCTTCTTATCGCGGGCCTTCTTTTGTTTTCCGGTGTCGCGCTTCCGGCGGAAGAGAGACGCACCGTCCTCCTCGTGGAGCATCCCGACCGGTTTGTGCTCTTCAACAAGTATCAACAGCGCCTGACGACCAACGAATACCAGTCGTTGCCCGAGATTCTGCCCATGGTGGTCATTCGTGAATCCGACAGGCTGGGTGATGGGCTAACGCCATGCGCCGCGGTCGAAATCGACGGCACAATGTTCTATCTCCAGAAAGACCAGTCCGGGGCGTTCATCCGGCGCGGCGGCGGGGGATCGATCACGTTCATGCGGGGTGCACTCGTTTTGGGGGATACCGTGGCCCTAATTCAGGGCAGGGCTCTCCACATGAAAGCCGCGGGCGACGGACGGGATGTTACACTTGCGTCCGGCTCCCGTGCAGCGAGATTATTCGAGGTCGACGGACGCACGTTCGTTCGACTGCTTCGATCCGGAACATACGCAGGCTGGCTGGTGCTGCCGCCCGCGGCGCGATCGGTGGAATGGAAGCCTGTGGAATCCTCACAAGTGCAGAACGAATCAGCTGAACGTGTCGAGCACAAGCTCTCGCCCGTGGTCGCCGATGCCAATCGAGCGCTGCATTCGGTGTACCGGCAGCTCGCCGCAGAGGCGGGGGAGAACAGAACTCCACCTTCCTTCCGGCTTCTCGAAGACGATGGTGAAATCCGTTGCGCCATCGAGCCAGTATCGCTCAGCAATGCGTTTGCCGGGAGCCTGAGGGAACTCCTCCCGGAATTTGAACGTGCACTCCTTGGAACAGGACTCCGCCCGTCGCTCGAGGGAGGTGTGATTGTCGTCCCCCTCCGGTGATCCCGCCATACGACCGCTTCGGCGTATTATTCTGGAACACCTCTCCGCTGTGTTCGTAGTCGGAATCGTGCTGTTCATTCTTGCCATCCTGCTGATGCAGAGTCAGCGGGAAGCAGAGCGGCTTCCGGATGCGCAACTGTCGCGGTACCTGGGCATGAGTGAGATCGATTGGAGCCGGGATCTCCACAAGGAATTGTTCCGCGATTCCTACCGGTTGCTTCATCCCGGGAACGAGGAGTCCATTGATTCCCTCATGCGGAACATCGAGGAGGCGCGGATAAGGGAGCTGACCGACCCGTCGCGTAAGGTGGGGGGCGAGCGAAAGACCCTGACATGGGACACCATGGTGGGCCTTCTCCCGATGTACGCGGTTTTCGTCTTCGTGTTCCTCGCTGTGCTGTTGCTTACGTATGTCGTGGCACGTGCGATGGCCATCCGAAAGTTCATCCTTGGCAAACAGGGGCGGTCCTCCTACCTGTTGCGCTATATGACCGCCGTACGAACGGGGGGAGCACGGGCGGCGGTTATGCGTGCAGGCCTGCTTGCGAAAGCCGGGGCACTGGGTGTCGCGGCGCTTGTGCTCTTCTCACCCGCATACGTCGTTGCCTACTCGTTACGCACACGTCTGGACACGGAGAACGTTTTCTTCCTCATACTCCTGGCAGTCGTTACCAACGGTGTGCTCGTGCACTATGCAAGCAGGCTCTTTGCGTTGCTGGTGACGGAGAGCCGAAAGGGTTACGTAGACACGGCCCTGGTAAAAGGGGTGCGTGGGAGTTATGATTGGAATCGCAGCGATGGTCTCCCGCGCAGCGTGATTCTCACTCCGCTGACCGTCGCGAAAGGGCATGTCTTCCACGAGATCTACAGGAATGCACGGCTCCAGTTCATCCCCTCGATGAAAGAGCACGTTACATTTATTGTGACCGGGCTCGTCATTATCGAGATGGCGCTCAACATCAAGGGACATCTGTGTTATGCGTTGCTGCAGCACATGCTGTTCCGCGAGTACGACATCGCCATTGTGATCGTGTTCCTGATTTTCGTCGCGGTCAAAGTTATCGAAGCATGCATCGATGTGTGGCACTCTTTTGAGCTTCGGAAGTACGCCAATGAGAAGTGAGGAGAGAAAAGACATACGCTGGGCCTTGCTCTGGGTCGGTGGGCTGATCGTCCTGGGCGTGTGGCTCCTGCTCTTTCTGAACACACCGGCACGGATACGGATTCAGACGGCTTTTCTGAATACCTTATTCGGCGCCCTCATTGCCGTGTTCGTCGCGTTGTTTCTCGGATGGGGCACCGCCCTCGCACTACACGCCTTTGAGCGGGGAGGGAAACGCGTTGCCTACCTGGCCGGGACCTTTGTGCTCAACCTATTCCGCTCGATACCTCAAATGGTGGGAATGTTGGTCGGCTACGCAGTTATTACGACGCTTATCCTTCGCGGAAACCTCCCCTCACCGCTCGTCCAGATACTCTTCACATCGCTGATTACGGCGCTCTTTGTCTTCCAGGAAGTCGTGGACCTGATCCGCGAGCGCGTGAGGCACTACGAACAGCTGGAATTCGTGAACGCGCTGCTTGTGTGCGGTGTTCCTCCGAGAGTGATTATCAACAAGGAGATCCTGCTTAAGAACAGTCTGGCGCATCTCATCCAGAAATCCGTCTCGCTCTTCGGCCGCGCGATCTTCCTGATCTGCAGCATCGATTTCATCATATCCGTGGGACTCTCCACGGAGGTGAATCTGGTCAACCTCCCCACGACCCTCGGCAGCATGCTCGCGAACCTGGACAGCAAACAGGACATTCTTGTGATCGGGAGCGTCCTGACGGATCCCGGAATGTTCGGGTCGCTATTCTTCGAACATCTCCAGGGCGTGAGCGTTGCCTTCCTCATTGTGTATTCGCTGCTCTGCATCCACCGGATGGCCGGCGGCATCATGGAGCGCTACCGGCTATGAACGGACGGCACTATGACATACGGGTGAAGGTGGGTGATCGTGTGCTCGTGGATGCGCGGAGCGTGCCACTGGTAAAGAACGGCATTACGTTGATGTTCGGCGAGTCGGGGATAGGAAAGTCGTTGGCGGGAAAGGCGTTGTTCGGCCTGCTGGACGAGGAAGAATACAACGTTGTGGTGAATGGTGAGAGCTACCGTGAATATTGCGCCAGGCCGGAAGTCGCCGCGGCCAGGCAGAACGGTTTCTTTATGTTCCAGGAGCCGTCATCTCACCTTAACCCGCTTCAGACAGTCGAGGAGCAGTTGTGCGAAGGCACTCTTGCGGAGGCACATGACCCCATAGCTCCCGTGCGCGAGTTGTGGAGAGCGGACGACAGTGGAACACTGACGGGAATTCTGCCGATTTTTCCAAAGCCTTACCGTCCGAGCGGCGGTGAGAAGCAACGTCTTCTGGGAGGGATGGCATTTGCGAAGATGGATGCCGTGGCCGAACAGGAGCTGACCGACCACGGATTGTTCGTTTTCGACGAACCGACTGGAAGTCTGGACAGGGAGGCACGTGACCGTTTTCTGGATCGGCTGTTCGCTCGGTATCGGCGGCGCAAAGAAACGATTCTGGTGATCACGCACGATTACGGCATTATTGGATACGTACAGGCATTTCATGTAGATCTCATTCCTTCCACAACCTTTTGCGAATTACGGCTTGTTGGAGGCATCGCGCAGGCCCGGGCATTCGAGCCGCAGCTTTTTGTAGAGTGGCTCAGGAACCAGCGCCCGCAGGAAATGCCGGTAGTCCGGCGACCCCTGTTGCGCGTCAAAAGTGGAGTCAGGATTTTCGGCCGGACGCTGAACTTCTCGACGCCCGCATGGGATCGTGAGGACACTGAGCTCGTGGTGCATGCGGGGGAGCTCGTGTATCTCAAGGCGGCCAGTGGTGTCGGGAAGACAACCGTTGCGAAGATCGTGATCGGGTTACAGCATGCAGAGCAGTTGGGCATGGAATTTGACGGGGAGACATTCAGCGAGACGACGCCATCCCGGCGATGGCAGAGGGTGTTGTGGGGGAGGGGGATGACCATGGCATTCCAGCACGCGGACGAGGCTTTGAACCCGCACGCCAGTGTCGAAGAAACGCTGCGCCTGCTGCCGGTGTCCGCACTGCGGAGTGGCGAAGCCGTGGTGGAAGTGCTGGGCCGCTTGTTCGACGCGGAAGAGATTCCCCAGTTGCGGGGCCGGAAGGTGTGGCAGTTGAGCGGAGGGCAGAAGCAGAGGTTGAATCTTCTGCGGGCATTTGCCCTTTCAACTCCGTTGATTATCCTCGATGAGCCGTTAAACGCACTCGATTTCGAGAGCATCGACCGCGTTCTGGCATTGATGCGTGAGGCGCAGCGGCGCGGACAGGCGATTCTGCTGATCTCGCACAACGAGGATATCTTTGACGCCGTCGTTCCGTCGGGGAGCGTGTACCTGTTGCGCTGACCGGTGGACCCGGGATCAATTTCCCCGAAACTCCGTGTCGATGATAATAATTTCTCCAGGGTAGGTCAGGGGACCGTAATCAGTCTTGATTGTCGGGGTAGCGCGAAGTGCGACGCGGCTCGTGGAACCCTGTGCTCCTCCGAGCGCCAGGGCAAGGTTGAGGATCTTGTCGTACCCCTTGTCCTTAAAGAACCTCAGGAGATCAAGGTTCATCCTGAGGGGGATGATCGTTTGCTGACCCGTGCCGGGAATCGAAATCGGTTCGGCGATGTCGCCGGAGATCGTTGGAGTGTCATCGATGCGCAGATTCCAGGCAAAGCTGGTCATAGTCGCGGTTGACTTCCTTTTCCCTTCCGTGCCGTCATTCGGATTCTGAGCCGCCACGTTAAGTGTGAATGTCGCAGGCAGCTCCCCTCGTGTGAAGCTGGCCACAACTTTTGCTGCATCGGTGAGTCCGAGACTCGTCTTTCCCGTTAGCGGCACCCCCGCCAGTTGAAAGTCCCCTATGCGGTCCAATTTGAATGAACACCTGGCGAGATTGGGGATAACATTCGCGATGTCTTTGAGGACATTGCAGGATGGTGTGAGGAGGGCGAGCATAATGGACGCAGGCAACGCGGTTCTGCACAAAAGTCTCATGGTATCATTCTTCCTTTCCTATCAGCGGGTCATTCTCGCTGAAACATCTTTCGCTGCATCTTTGTGCACCATTACTGCGAGCATCTTGAGTTTGACATAGTCTTCGTGAAAAAAGTAATACCCCGGGTGACTGTTGTTGCGTGCGCCGCTCCCGGAGTCCTTTATGAGGAACCAGTCCTTCTCCTGGTCCGGCCGGTAGCCGACGACGTGGATCACGTGATCATCGTTTGTCGTGCCGTTCCGGAACCGGAAATTACGGGCGGATTCGTCGATGAACGCCGACGGGATATCGAACGTTGGTACAATGGCCACGCCCGCATGTCCCTCCAGTCCGGGCTCCGAAGTGTCCCCCCCAATGGCTACCGAGAAACCCTTCCGGAGAGCGTTCTTGATCGTCGAGATGAAAAGGTCCAGCGGCACATTGCAGTAATCCTTGTCGTGCCACCAGTTGTCAGGTACATCAAGTTCCACCCGTGTGAAGTACGGCTTTCCCAGGAATGACACGACATTGACATAATCGTCCGGGTTGATGTGTACGACGTCTGTAAAATACTCTCGCGGTGTCATCGACTTCCCATCGACGGACACGCGCTCCGGCGGTACTCCAATGTGGTGGTTCATGATGGCGCGGATCGTTGACACAACGGCATCTTCATCCCATGCACCGGTCTCTTTTACTGTCTTCAGATAGTGCTGCATTTCAGCAAACATCGGGTCGTGGTCGTGCACTGACCGGTCTCCGATGAGTCCGGTGTACGCCTCCGCCGGCACTATCCCAAAGGTTTTCCAGATCCGCAATACGGCGTTGGCTTCTGAACCCTGACCGAAGGCAGAGTTGCCGCGTTCCCGCACAAACCGTCTGGCCTTTTCAACGTATTCCCAGTAGACAGTGTAGACCTCGGAAAGCTTGATCTTCCGTCCCGTTTGCCGGGTTATCTCGGATTCAAAGAATGAAGTTGCCGAAAAACACCAACACATTCCGGAAAAGGCCTGAGAGACCGGCGGGAAATGCCAGGACTGAGAGAACTCCGAGATGCCCGATGGAAGACGAAGCATGGAGAAGTCTACACCCAGCTTCTTGTTCGCTTCTTTTGACGTCTTTTGGAAACGGGGGTTGAGGGATTTCAGAGAATCGAAGAATTCATTCTTCGGCACAACCATAATCGCTTTGTCGCGTCTGGCATCCTGGGCATAGGCGGGGTGCATAAGGAGCGCAACAAAGAGGGCTGTGAGTGCAAATGCGCCCGGTGTTTTCATGGGGAGACCGTTGGTAATGGAGGAGTGTTCGGTTAGTGGAGCGTCTGCGCTAGTGTCAAAAAAGGAAATCAGGGGGTAAGAATCAACCTCACGCTCGGGTCCAGACGCCCAAGTTCCTCCCAAACGCATGTTGACAAAGCACTTCAGCGCGAGTATATTGCGGCGTCACGCGGGCATGTGAGGAACCAATGAGACCTCACGAATGATGCCTGTCTTTGTTGTCCACATCATAAGGAGAGACGATGAAGGCGATTAGCGTAGGTGTTGTTATCGCGGTGGTCGCATCCGTGGTTATGGCCGGATGCGCGACAATGAGCGACGTGCTTGACAGCAAGGAAGAGGGGACCGTCGAGGTTTATCCAGTCGATCAAAACCGGGCCTGGGAAATCGCGATGACTGTGTTGCGATGGGAAGATGCGGAAACCATTGAGGAACACCGCGCGGATGATTATATGCTGACCACGGTGGGGGCGAACCTCATCTCAGCGGGCAGCGTCGTTGGTGTGTGGGTTGAACCGGCAAAGAAGGGGAGCACAAAAGTAACGGTTGTGACAATGCGGAAGATTCAGACGAATATTGCCACGGGCTTAACGGA
>DAINBR010000062.1:0-12504 GCA_036732865.1 Bacteroidota bacterium
TGATGGAGGCCGCGCTACGCTCCCGTGCAAAGACCAACGTGATCGGACGGAGCCGTTCAGGTCCCGTTCCGAACTCGAAATCAATCGGCGCATGGCTGTCTGAATTTCCAAACAGCGCGACGTTCTTCTCGAGACACCATGCGAACACGTCTGGGTAGTACTCCATGTGATTCGCGATCTCTATCCCTTTGAGGATACCGCTCGAGAGAAGGTACGAGTGCTCGTCGTACCAACGGGAAATATGATCGGGTTGCTGACCTCCCCATCCCGGATGATTCCAGAAAATGAGTGCCCCCTGTTTGACGGCTTCAGTCAGGGCATCTTTCCAGGTCTCTTTCACAAGGGCATTGGCATCCTGAACGAAGATGGCATTCAAGTGTCCGGGAGGCATGGAGCGCGTGATTTCAGCACCGGGGATGAGGATGAGCCCGGCGATCGCGGCGTCCCCTTGCGCGAGTTTAAATGGTGCATTCCGGTCTTTTGAGACGTATTCCGCTCTCGGCTGATATTCCAGATGGTCTGTCAGCGCGAGTGCATCGAGCCCCCCGAGGACTGCCTCCTTCACGCGAAACGTGGGCCACACGTCCCCATCCGAGAAGACCGTATGCATATGGAAATCGCACTTCAGCGTATGGTACCCCGCGACATCCGGGATATCTATCGTGTTGATATAGGTCGTTTGTGGTAACGCAGCCGCGGAAAGGAGAAGTATTGCGGCGATGAGCAAATGTCCTCGTATCATCGATTCACTCCGTGGCCCAGTTGGGGAGAATGGCAAAGTTATCTGAACTTTGGGGTCAGACCCGAACCAACTGTCAATAGCCTATGGACCATTGACCATCATCAATCGGTTGGGGTCAGACCCCGACCGGCGGGACCGACCATCCGGCCTCAAAAAAAAGCCGGCACACTTCGTGCCGGCATTCCGTCTACACGCACAGTGAATTCCTACTTGAGCAACCCCTTCTCGGCAGCATCTTTCAGCTCGTCGTTCGCGTAGATCGCGATCTCGACGCGGCGATTCTGATTGCGACCGTCAACGGTACTGTTGTCGGCGATCGGTTGCTTCTCGCCGTATCCCACTGCTTTGAAACGACCTGCATCCACTCCGATACCCGTGGCATATCCGGAGACGGATGAGGCCCGCCTCTCGGAGAGCGATTGGTTGTATTCGTCCGTTCCGGTGGCGTCCGTGTGGCCTTCCACAAGTACTTCAGTGTCCTTGTACTTGTTCAGGATCTTGGAAAGGTTTCCGATATTCGTCTTGGCGACGTCTGTAAGGTTCGAGGAATTCACGGCGAACAGGATTCCTGAATCGAATGTGATCTTGATCCCTTCCCCGATACGCTCCACCTTCGCGCCTTCAATATCTTTCTCGATTTCCTCCGCCTGCTGATCCATATAGTTGCCGATCAGCGCTCCGGCCGTTCCGCCGATTGCAGCACCTATGATGGCACCGACTGCAGTATTCCCCGCTGCATTTCCGACGACGCCACCAATGACTCCGCCTGCCGCTGCACCGATAGCACCGCCCTGAACCGCACTGCTTGTGCCACAACCCGTAGCCACAAGCGAAAGCGAAATCAAGAGCACGAGCCCAGATTTCATCCACGTCGTATTCATGTGTGTCCTCCTCTAGGTTAGTATACTCAGCGCGTTACTTCGTTCCGGAAGGTCTCAGAGGCCTCCGTAAGATACCAACTTCCCATCAATTTCACAAGGCGGTGAGTGGCAGCACCCGGCATCGGGCAGCCTCGTGAAGCACCGGGCACCGGGAAGCATCGGGCATCACCTGTCACCATGCATATCGAAGAGCTCTCTACCCTCCCAGATTCATCAGGAATATATACAACAGGATGACCACCACGACCAATACCCAGCAACCCAGGAAGCCCCAGGTGTCGGCCTTCGTGGGCTTCCAGAACTCCCAGTCCGTATTTGGAAACAGCTTTCGTTGCTCCACGATCTCGGGATGATCGATTGCCTCCCGCACCAGTCTGGCATCCTCCACGGGGTCTGCAATGGTCGGGGTGTGTACCGAGCCATAGAACTCTCGAAGAACTTTTTCAGAGTTCCGTTTGGTGACCAGACTTATTGCGAAGATCAGTATGAATGGAAACACAACATCGAATACGAGGGATACGGTGGAGAGCTGCGGTTTGTTCATCGTCTCCACGGGGATTCCGAGCAGAGAACAGTAGTAGATCTGATTCCTGAAGGACCCTTTTCCCACAAGACGCGACGACGGGTCCGACTCGTCCTCCCGCACGACCTCGTCAAAAAACACCGCCACGGGCGGCTGAACCACCCGTTTCTCGATCATCTGCCCCACCGAGTCCGCCTTACCAAGGGCGAGGTCTTCCTGAACGGCTCCGGTAGTGATCATGTAAACCCGTTCGGGAGATTGCACCGTCAGATGGGGATTGGCGCGTATGACATCGAACATCGGTCCGACGGCGGGGATCACGGCGGTGGTCATGATTGACACGACCATCTGGATCACCACCGCACGCGTTGTCAGCCTCCGCCAGAAATAGACAAGCCAAAGGCCGGGGCCGATAATCGTGCCGACCGAGATGACATTCTTGAGCAGCACGAAGATATCATCCAGCCGCCGCGCAAACAGAATTGAGCAGATGAGTACGACAACGATGACCATGCGTCCGATGTTGATCTGTGTCCGCTCGGTCGACGTCGGTCGCAGAGGAAGGAGGATATTCTGCGTGAACGCCGCAGACCACTCGAGCGCGGCGGCTCCCTTGCTCGACATATTGCCCGCCATGATTGCGGCGATCATCAATCCCACAAAACCGGGACCCAGGAGTTCCCGGGTCAACACGCCCCAGATCATTGTGGGATCTGCAAGCTGTCCCCCGAACAGACCAACGGCGATGAGCCCGGTGAACGCCCAGCCGATCATGACGAACCGTTTGGCAAATGACCCGGTGACGAGGCCCACCCGGGCCGTCATATCGTCTTTCGGCGCACCGCCGCTGGTGAATCCCTTCGGCGCGAAGCCGACCAGGTTTGCGGTGGCAAATGCGGCCACGAAATACCACGTGTATTCGCTCACCGAAGCGGAGCCGAAGAGATCAAACATGTAATCAGGCACCCGCGCATGCAAACCCGTCAGCCCCCCCAACTTCAGCAGCCCGAGCGGAATCATGGCAAACGAGAGAAACAGGATGAGGATTCCCTGTATCACATCGGTGAAGGCGACGGCGAAGAGCCCACCCATGATCGTGTAAGCGCCGACAATTGCGGCATAGCTGACGTAGAACCAGTCGATGTGGAGGTAGGAAACGAACGACTGAAGCTCATGACGTTTGTCCTTCTCCTGGAGGATACCGAGCTCGAAACTCTCCTCCTGGCTGAGCGGCGCGGATGTCTGTTGCTTCAGCAGCGACTGGTATCGTTCGAAGTCGCGGACCGATTGTGCCTCCTCCAGAGTGTATTCCGTCGCCGGCTTGACCATCATGGCCTGCAACGTCTTCCCGGTGATCACCAGGGCGAACGCTCCTCCGTAAATCGCGACGAGGAGCGTGTAGACCGCGAACAGCATACCGAGATTCTTGCTCTCAAACCGGTGCAGGTACATATCGCCGGGACCCACATAGCGGGTGCGCTTCTGTAAGACGGAGATGAACCAGTAGAACGGCGTGATGAACAACGTGAGATTCTGGAACCAGAGCCCTGAGAGACCCTGGCGATAGATTTCACGTGTGACACCAGCAGCTTGATCCGAGCTCGTGATGGAGCCAAAGCTCAGGAACGTTGAGAGCACCTTTCCAAAGCTACGGCCTCCCTGGTAGAAAGCGCGGGTATTTGTGATTTTTCTGCGTGCCCAGACACCGATGAGAACCATGAGGAGCAGGTAGAGACCGATGACCAGCCAGTCGAGGAAATGCAGACCGAAAAGGGACATGTATGATCACACTAAGAAGTTGCTGTAGTTACGCCATTGACAAAGACTATGGGGTCACGCTCATGCCATCATCAATCGATGAGGGGGTGCTTTATAAGGGCACGTCATTTGCGATCCCTGGCATCCCGCGAGTCCAGGACGAGGTACGCGCCTTTGATCGCGTGCGTTCGCGCTTCGATGGTTGCTGTCCGGCCCGGCACGGGTTTGAATACAATCCGCCCGATACCCGAGGAGAGTTCAATAACACGGCTGCCGGTCGGCGTGCCGAGGTCCGCCGACAAATGCCCGGGTCCCTCGGAAGTAAAATACACCCGATCACGCGCGGAGAGGCAGAGCCGCCCATCTTTGTCGACCGCCTTCACGGTCAGCTTGACATTTCCCCCGGGGAGAGGCTCGCTCGAAAGCAGTAGTGCATTGGGCGCACCATGTTTTTCGTGCGTGTATCGAACAATGAGAGAATCTTTGACAATTCCACCGGCACCGTCGGAGCCGGCGGCGTCGATCCGGTTCTCCCCTTCCGCAAACATAACATCCCAGACCTGGCCTGAAGCCGGAAACACGCCGGGGGTACGGATCTTCTTGCCCTGACTCTTCCCGTTCACCATGAGCAGGACCGAGTCACAATTGCTGTAGACGCGCACCTGCCGCGACAGGCCTTTCGGTCCGGCTCGTTCGGTCCATGTGTGCGACAGAATGTAGCAGAAGCGGGGCGATTGGGTCCACCGGCTCTTGAAAACATAAAACGCGTCCTTGGGGTTTCCCGCGCGGTCCGTCACACCTTTCTGGTTCACGTAGGGGATGGGGTTCTCAGGCCGCAAGGGAGTCGCAAAATCCTTGAAGAGCCATTGGGCGTTCCCGACAAACCATGGAAGCCGCTCGCTGACACAAAGGTGCCAGTCGAAGAGATCCACGATGTAGCTCTCACTCCAGTCCCCGGTATTGGCAATCTTCACTTCCCGCTTCCGGACAAAGGCGGAGTCCCATCCATCAGCCGTTGTGTATCCGTTGCCATCAATGGGGTTCTCGACGTGGCGCCCCACATGACTGTCTCCCCCGTATTCAGCATGGAGAAGCCGCGGGTAGTGTTTGCGCGCCTCCTCAATCGCATTTTCGTAATTATTGTACACCGAACTGTACCACCCCATCCAGATCGAAGGAGAGAACACGTCGGGAATGTCTGCCCCCTCGGGAAATCTCCGCATGGCCGTGACTCTTCTCGGATCCAGCGCATGGGCAATACCGTTCAGCTCGCGGAGAAAAGCCCGTATAGAATCCACATTGCCCCGTGCGGGAGGGTCCGCATCGGATTCCACTTCATTGCCGATCGACCAGAGAAGGATGCATGGGTGGTTGAAATTCTGCAGGATCATTTCCCGCATCATTCTCCGCGCATTTTCCTTCCATTGTGCTCCTCCCACCCCTCCTCTGCACCAGGGAAGCTCATCCCACACAAGCAAACCCAGTTCGTCACAGAGACGGTACACCTCGGGGTCCTGCGGGTAGTGGCCAAGGCGGACGAAATTCGCCCCCATCTCCTTTATGCCCCGGAAGTCTCGACGCGTGATGCTGTCGGGCACCGCTCCGCCAAAGCCTGCATGGTCTTCATGTCTTTGAGTCCCCCGCAGCAGCAGGCGCCGACCGTTAAGGAAGAACGGTCCATCCTGTTTGAATTCGAACCAGCGGTACCCGAAAGTCTCTCTCGCGACATCCATCAGCTTCTTGCCGTCACCAATGGAAACCTCGAGCGAATAGAGTTCGGGTGAATCCGGTGACCAGAGCCGGGGGGATGCAACTGCAGGAAGCGCGAGTGCATGTTGAGACTTCCCGGCCGGTACGTCAACTCGTCGATGCAGCGTTACGACAGCATGGGCTCCGTTCCTGCGAATGGTCGCCCTGACATCGAGGCTCATCGGTCGACCGGTAGAATTGACGATCTGGAAATCCGCACGCGTGTCGGCACTGACGCTGTCGACCCGTGGGGTGTGAATGCGGAGGTCTTCGACGGACATCCTCGGCCGGTATTTCAGCCACACATCGCGTGTAATACCACCGTAGAGCACGAAATCGGAGAGTTGTGACGGGATCAAGTCCTCGTCCATTGCATTATCTACGCGAACGACTATCTGGTTCTCGGCACCAAAGACAGTATGAGGCGTAATATCGACATCAAAACCGACGTACCCGCCGACGTGGCCTCCCGCCTGCTTCCCGTTGACGTGCACTTCAGCCTTCATGTTGACCGCTTCGAACTTCAGGATCACCCTCATCCCTGTCCGCGAAGCGGGGACGAGCAGCGTTCTTGTATACAACCCCGCGGCACGTCTGTACCCCGGGACCATGTCCACGGCATCAAAGGCATTCCATGTGTGAGGGAGAGTTACCGGTGCTCCGGGCCCCATCTTCTCACCAGAGAGGATGGATTCGGTGGACGGGGGTTCGAGATATGTCCAGCCGTGATTGAGCAGTATCGTTGAGGAATCCCGACTGCCGGCAAACTCGGCGACTGCTTGCTGAAGGATGAGGCATATCAATACTGACTGAGCCAGGAAACGGGCAGAGTAGTTCACAGGCCTCCTTGCGGGGGCTGTTGGAGGGAGAGGGACAATCGGGATTCCTGGTGGTTTACCACGACTCCTTGAAGAACGATGCGTCGGTGAAGTAAGGCTTCGTCAATTCTTCCAGCTTTTTCATTTCTTCCGGTGAAAGCGGCTCAAAGTCCTTCGCAATCTGCACATTCTCTTCGAGTTCAGCCAACGTGGAAATCCCGACGATGATCGTACTGACCGGCAAAGTGAGCACATAACTCATTGCCTGCTTCATCGAGCTGATGCCTCCCTCATGGAATATCTTCCCCCGGGCCGGCACCTTCATGCCGATGATGGCCATTTTCCTTTGCACGGCAACGGGCAGCAGGTTTTCAATGAACGATGCCTTGTGCCGGTCGGCTGCATTCAACGCCATGAGGATGGAGTCAAAGGGGTATTGCTCAATCGCTTTCTTGAGAACGAACGGATCCCTGTGGCCTGTGATGCCGACGTAGCGCACCATCTTCTCGTCGCGCGCCCGCTCCTGCGCCTTCACCGCGCCGTCCTTCGCGAAGATCTCGTCGAGATCATCTTGCGTTCTGATGTTGTGCAGTTGCCAGAGGTCCAATCTGTCGGTCTGCAGCGATTTGAGCGATTCCTCCAGCGACCGCATCGAACCGTCGTACGAGCGATCCCGGGTCTTGCTTGCAAGAAACACCTCTTTCCGCCGCGACTTCATCACGCGGCCGATATAGGTTTCGCTGACACCCCTCCCGTAGACGCGGGCTGTATCGATGTAGTTCACACCCAGATCAATGGCCCGGTTGATGATGGCGGTGGCTTCTTCGTCCCGTCCTGATTCTTCCAGCGTCGCCTGGCCACCGAGGCTGAAAATGCGAACCTGGTGTCCCGTCCGGCCCAATGGACGCAACGGCATTCCTTCGAGTCGCATCGCCTCGTTCACCATGGCCTCCAGTGGCGTTAGTGTTGTGGCCACTCCTGCAACAGCCGCCCCGCCGATGACCGTCTTCACGAACCTCCTCCTGCTGAGTCCGCTGTCGGATCCCATCTCTCTCCCTTTCACGTGTTGCACATGTAGAAGAAAATAGGAGATTTGGCGCGCATACGCAAGGAGAATGGCATCCTGCCAGTCACCTTTGCCCGAACCGCCGGAGAGAGAATAAGCAGAAGCGCAACGGGGAGGAGTACCTTCACCTTCATCAGGGTGCTCTAAATGAATATGCTCAGTGTGATGGCGAGACTCAACCATCCCAGGTCCGAGGAAGCGTCGAGAAGAACAGACCGTGTTGCACGAGGGGTTGGGAAGAGGTCGGGATTAAGAGGATGAAAATGATCGGCTATTGGGATCCCCTCCGTGAAGGACTTCCAGAATGAGAAAAATCTGGCCAAAAGGTCTATAGTGGACGTGGACCCCGCGCGCGGGTGTCCTATCATCGTAGAGGAGGGGCCATGAGGCCGGCAATCCCCCCGGTGTGACAAATCATTGCTGTAACTCCCTTCCTACTTTGAACGTATCTATATAATCTGTACCATACTAGACACCCTCAGAGGAGGCCCTTCTCGATGAAATCCACCCTGATTGCCTTGTTCGTTTGTATCGTTGCGCTTGCTCTGGTTCCTTCCAGCACGCTGGCCCAACTCGACGCGCGCATGATGCGTACCCCTCACGTGTCGCAGACCCAGATTGTCTTCTCGTACGGCGGCGACCTGTGGCTCGTTCCAAAGGAGGGGGGAACCGCGGTACGGCTCAGCTCCCCGAAGGGGGAAGAAGTGTTCCCCCGCTTCTCTCCCGACGGCAAGTCCATTGCGTATAGCGCGGAATATGATGGGAACCTGGACGTGTATGTCATCCCGAGCACCGGCGGAGAGCCCGTCCGTGTCACTTCTCATGGCTACGCCGACCGCGTGGTGGCGTGGTATCCCGACGGGTCCCGGATCCTTTTTGCCTCGGCCATGTTCTCGGGTCGACAGCGTTTCAATCAGTTCTTCAGCATAGGTCCAAAGGGCGGGCTCCCCGAAAAGCTGCCTCTTCCTTATGCAGAAATGGCTTCCTTTTCTCCTAACGGGAAAAAACTCGCCTACACATATGTGACACAGGCCTTCCGCACGTGGAAGCGCTACCGTGGCGGATGGGCGCCGGACATCCACCTGTTTGATCTGGAGAAGATGACCGACGAAAACATCACCGCGAACAATGCCATTGACGAGTTCCCGATGTGGCACGGTGAAAAGATCTACTTCCTCTCCGATCGAGGACCCGAGCTGAAGATGAATGTCTGGGTTTATGATATCAGCACAAAGCAGTCCCGCCAGATCACTTCGTTTAAAGACTACGATATCACATTCCCTTCCTTGGGAAAATCCGAGATCGTATTCGAGGCCGGCGGGAGACTCTACCTGCTGGATATCGCAACAGAAAAATCGCGCGAGGTTCCGGTCAAGGTGGTCACGGATGAAATCACTCTGCTTCCCCGTATGGAAAACGTCAGCAAGTTAATCCAGAGATACAGCATTGCCCCCGACGGCAAGCGGGTGCTCATCGAAGCACGCGGCGAGGTTTTCTCCGCTCCGGCGGAGAACGGCCCCGTGTTCAACCTGTCGCGCAGCTCCGGATCGGCCGAGCGCTATCCCGCGTGGTCTCCTGACGGAAAGCGCGCCGCATACTGGAGCGACAAATCCGGGGAGTACGAACTGACACTGTACGATTTCGACAAGCGCACCGTGCGTGCAGTCACCTCTTACGGGCCCGGTTACCGCTACAGTCTCTACTGGTCTCCCAACAGCGCGATGATCGCTTTCATCGACAAGGCCATGCGAATCAAGATCTATGACGTCGAGAAAGATCGCACGGTCGAAATCGACAGGGAGAAGTATCTCTACGAAGGCGGGCTCCGCGGTTTCAGCGTGAGCTGGTCGCCGGACAGTCGATGGCTAGCCTACGCACGCGAGCTTGACACCCGGAGTAGTGCCGTCTGCCTCTACGACACAAAAGAAGCGAAGAGCACACAGGTGACGTCCGGGTACTATTCGGACATGCAACCATCATTTGACCCCGACGGCAAGTACCTCTACTTCCTTACGAACCGGACATTTGTGCCGGTCTACTCGGATATTGACGGCACATGGATTTATCCCAATACGACGGTCATTGCCGCCGCGACCCTGAATGAGGAAGTCCTTTCCCCACTGGCACCCAAGAATGACACGCTTGCGGTGACCGCCAAAGGTACCTCCGAAGCCGAGAAGGGGAAGAAGGACGAGAAGAAGGATGAAAAGAAGGATGAGAAGAAGGACGAAAAGAAAGAAGATAAGCCGAAGGAGACCAAGATTACCCTGGCAGGTTTTGAGCAACGGGTCGTCATCCTCCCTCCTGGGGCCGGCAACATCGGCAATGTGACCGGAGTAGCAGGAAAGGTGTTGTTTCTCCGCGTACCGAATACCGGCTCGCCTGACAAGAAGAAGGGACTCATCTACTACGATCTCGAAAAGCGAGAGGAGAAGACAATCGTCGACGACATCGACTTCTTCGAGCTGAGCGCAGACAAGAAGAAGCTCCTGGTCGGCAAAGGGGCAAACGTCGCGGTAGTTGATGTCGCGGAAAGCCAGAAAATGGATAAGAAGGTGCCTAACGGCGGCCTCAAAATGACCGTGGACCCGCGGGCTGAATGGAAGCAGATATTCAACGACGTGTGGCGGCTCGAACGAGACTTCTTCTACGACCCGAACATGCATGGCGTGGACTGGGATGCCATGCGGACTCGCTATGCGAAGCTCCTGGAGGGCGCCGTTACACGCTGGGATGTGAATTATGTTATCGGCGAACTGATCGCTGAGTTGAACGCTTCCCATACTTACCGGGGCGGCGGCGATCTGGAACAGCCTGCAAGACTCAATGTCGGCTATCTCGGTATCGATTGGGAGCTCGCAAACGGAGCATACCGGATCAAGAATATCGTTAACGGAGCCCCGTGGGACACGGAGGTCCGTTCCTCGCTCTTGATGCCCGGACTCAAGGTGAAGCAGGGGGATTACATCCTTGCCGTTAATGGTGAGCCCCTTGACGTCAGCCGTGCACCCTGGGAGGCGTTCCAGGGATTGGCTGACCAGACAGTCGAGCTGACGGTGAACTCCAAGGCATCCATGGATGGAGCCTGGAAGATTACCGTCAAGACCATGGCCGACGAATCCCGCCTCCGTCATCTCGCGTGGATCGAGTCGAACCGGCGTCGGGTCGATGAGGCCTCCGGCGGCCGGATCGGGTATGTCTACGTCCCGAGCACGGGCACCGACGGACAGACTGAACTCGTGCGTCAGTACACGGCTCAGTTCATGAAGGAAGGAATCATCATCGAAGAACGGTTCAACAGCGGTGGGCAGATCCCGGATCGGTTCATCGAGCTCCTTGACCGGAAGCCACTGGGGTTCTGGGCGGTGCGTGACGGAAAGAACTGGCAATGGCCGCCCATGGCGAACTTCGGTCCGAAGGTGATGCTCATCAATGGATGGAGCGGCTCGGGCGGTGACGCGTTCCCCGACTACTTCAAGAAGGCAGGACTTGGTCCCCTGATCGGTTCGCGCACATGGGGCGGTCTCATAGGCATCAGCGGCGCGCCGGCGTTGATCGACGGGGGAAACGTCACAGTTCCCACGTTCAGGCTGTACCAACCCGACGGGACATGGTTCAAGGAAGGGTACGGCGTAGACCCGGACATCTCTGTTCCAGAGGACCCGGCACAGCTGGCCAAGGGAGTGGATACGCAACTTGAGCGGGCGATTCAGGAGGTCATGAAGATGCTGAAGGCAACACCTTCCCCCTACCCCAAACAACCGCCATATGAGAAGAGGTAGGCGCTCGACTCTGAAGAGACTTTGCACTTGCTATCACGATGCCCGCCGGTTTGCCGGCGGGCATCGCTGCTACTTGTCAGCTGATCTCTCCGTCTACTTCTCAGGAGCGGTTCTCTTCAATCATCGTCACTTCGCTCCAACTTCCATCACGTTCAAGCCTTACCGTCTTGATCTCGTATGGACTAAACTTGAGCCGGACAGAGACAGCCGGCTGCATTAGACGAATGGATGCCCTGGTCTCCTTGCCGACCACCTCCTGCAATCTCATGACCAGCGACTTCGTATCCCACGACCTCTTAAACGCAAGAAGCCTGATCGTCCCTTTCTCCAGCTGCATGATTTCCTGCTGACCGGAGTTCTCATCTCCGATCGGGTAGTGGGCCAAAACATAAGGAGGGGCACTGATCCAGTCTGCAACCCCCGTAACTCTCTCGAGTACTTCAGCCGTGTCACCGGCAACCAACACCACGCGAAATTCGTGCACGCCCTGGTCCAGGTGCTTGCGGTGGCGCGGGACACTAACATCAAACGAATGCTCGTGGCAGTAGAGTGGACTCCTCAGCACGGACAGCCTGACTTCGCCTTCAGAGAGGTCGAAACCATATTGACCGCTATTGACAATACCGAGCGCCGTAGGCTTGCCTGCAATGGTGCCCTGCAGCACCATCCAGCGGCCTTGGACGTGTTCCTGCCCATCGCGCGGCCGGATGATGGCACCGCCGGGAATTTCGCAAAACGCATCCGACGACCTGAACTGCGTCGGTATCGCAAGCTTGAGTCTCTTCCGTTCCTCGTTCCAGTAGACCCGGAACCTGAACTCCAGGAACGGGAATGCCGCGTATGCGATTGTGCGGCAGACGATCCTGCTACGACCGGCTTCGAACATCGCCTCCGTGACTTTCCTTATCGGCCCATGCTCAAGAGTAACAACCGACCCGGGAACCAACGCAAACGTCCCCAACACCTTGCGATAGCTCCACTCTTCCATCCCCCAGGAATCTGCAAGGTCTTCCACAAGCAAGGCCTTCAAGGCTTCGCCTGCAAGGACCTCCCGCCCGCCTCCTGCGTCCAAGCGCGTCACCAAACCGGAATCGGATGCCGCAAACTTCACCATTGGCTCCGCGGTGGCGGGCCGTTTCGGTCCCTCATGCATTTCGATCCGGTAATAGGACGCACCGATTCGGG
>DAINBR010000063.1:0-9360 GCA_036732865.1 Bacteroidota bacterium
GTGGACGGACGTGTTGATGTTTTGATAGTAGATCCAACCGGGTTGATGGGTCACGTCTTTGTAATATGCCGCGATGTTCACCAGCAGCTCGTTCATCACATTCTGTTCGAAACCGAGTTCGTAAGAGATGGTCTTCTCCAGATCCATATTCGGGTTGCCCAGATACGTCACCAGGCCGTTCGATTCGCGCTGCAACCGGAAACGCATCGACGAGGACGGCTCGGACACAAAATGCCCGTAATTGAAATAGAGCTTTGAGTCTTCGGTGATTGGATGCGAAATGCCGATCCGGGGACTGATATACGTCTGCGCCTGGGACTTCTCCTTAGGCGCCGCTTGTTCGATCGTATTCCCCAGGCCCTGGCTGAAGAAAAGGTCGTACGTGCCAAGGTTGATATATTCGTTGTTGGGATTCGAGTAATCGAGGCGCACACCGATGTTCGCGATGAATCCCTGAAACTCCAGCTTGTCCTGTAAGAAAGCGCCAAGCCTGTACGGGTACACGTGGTAAATCATGCTCCGTGTCCATGTTGACATCGAAGGACTGTATGTGCCCGAGTTGATGTCGAGATCATCGTACGTGAACTGGAAGCCCGCCTTGAATTGATTGTTTTCATCGAACTGTGTCGTCAGGTCTGCCCGCAGGCTGGTTGTCGAGTTCACGCTCTGGTCGCGTCCCAGGTTCATCCATCCTCCAGTACTCATCACGCCGTCGATCGCTCCCGTGCTGTAGCCCCAGTAGCCGTATGGAGCCTCATCCACGAAGTATCCCGGCACCGGTTCGTACACTTTTGACGTATCCCGCAATGGCGATTGATACACGCTGTAGCGGCTCTGGTTGCGCTGCACCGCAACCTCATAGAGGGTCGTCGGGCTCAGCATGTGGGTCAGTGTCGCACCGATCGTGTAGCGATACACGGAGCTCGGGCTGAAGTAGTCCGGCATGTACAAAATGTTCATGCCGGCAGTGCTGCTCAGGAGATCCGCAACCTCCGACTGACTCCGCATAACATAGCCCGTCGGTGCCGTTGTCCAGTCAAACGGGGACACGGAATACTGCTCTCCATAGAGGCCGAGGACGACAAGCTTCATAGTGGACGTGATGTCGGCCGTGATCTTCAGCTGTGTGTGGTTCTCGGTATAGGCGTCCCTCGATAGCGGGACGATGAACATATCGCGCTGGTTGAAATGCGAGAGGTAGAACCGGAGGTTGCCCAGATCCTCGCTGATGAACGGCAGCGGTCCACCAAAGCCGGCGTCAAAGACATAGTCCGGTTTGGTGATATCGCCGGCACGCCGGCGCTGCCACTGCCAGAGTTGTTTTGCTCCCTCGGGCGTGAGATCATTATTCGGATCTTTGTCCTGCATGGTCGCGAGAGAAACCGCATTCCATCCCTGGAAGTACGGATACTGATGCTGGGTGTACTGGTCCCAGCCACCGTTCTTTGTGCCGAGCCAGCACACCGATTCATCTGTATAGGGGCGATTGAAATACGAACCCGGGTCGTAGAGCGACATCCCGAAATGCTTCGCTGCAGGCGCCCGATAGCTGACGTTGAACATGCCGCTGTAGCGGGCGCGGTCTCCTTCCTTCGTGACGATGTTCACCACACCCGACCGGACGTTCCCGTACTCGGCATTGAAACCGCCGGTCTGGACCTGCAGTTCCTTCGTTGCCGATAATCCGACGGCGGCATAGGGGATATTGGATCGCTCGTCGTTGAGAATGTAGCCGTCCACGACAAAGATGGTCTGGTTCGTCCCCCCGCCGCGGATGACGATGCCGTCACTCCCCTGCTCGATTCCTGCCTGCAGCGTGAGAACCGACGTCACCGTCTGAACCGGCATACTCTCGACATTCTTCGCCTCGATATTGAACCGGCTCGCCGAAACGTCTTTCGTGACTATGGGGCGCTCCGCGGTCACGATCACCTCCGCCGTTTCGATCGTCGTGCTCTTCAGCTGCTGATTGATCGTCGAGGTGAGTTCCATCACCACCCTCACGTTTTCCACTCTGGTCTTCGTATAGCCGACCAGACTGAATTGGACGGTGTACGTACCCGGAGGGACATTGAGAATGGTATAGAAGCCGTCGACATTTGTCGAGGCCCCCATCAATGTCCCCGTAACGGTGACACCGACACCGGGCAGAGGTTGACCGTTATCCGTGTCGATGACGCGCCCGGTAATCTTGCCGTTGGGTCCGGCAAGGGCAGGCACGGAAATGCACAGGAAGACTATCAGTGCCGAAACTGTGACCTTCCTCATGAGTGTGCTCCTCTTGGACATAACTCGATTGAATGGCATGCCGTTCTTCGGGGGCAGCCTTACATAGCAAACTTCACGGAAAACCGTTGAATGTTGTTGAATATCTTGTGGGGCATGTACGAGTAGTCGACCGCAATGCCGGCCTGCTGCAGGCCGATCCCGGCCGTCAGGTCGTAGTCCGGGTGATTGGTGATGTAACCTACCCGCAAGGAAACAGTCTTGCTGAAGACATACTCGCCGCCGATATTCAGAAACTCCTCGTACGAACGGGGGTGAACCGCATCGAGAGAGGCGAAGAAGGAGTGGTCCTCGCCGATCCCCGGCACGAGATCCAGCATATTCATGGAGAGGCCGATCTTGAACGAAAGTGGAAGCTGGAAGCTCTCACGTTCGTACGAGATTTCCTGCGCGAAATTGGTAACGGCGACCCCGAAGGCGAGACTCTTCAGTCCGGTCTTGAATATGGTCCCGAAATCGAATGCCAGCGTTCCGATCGAGTAGTCCCGCATTTCGTTGGTAGTGTCCTGGCGTGTCCCGGTTCCGTCAACGGTGGTACTGTAGACGGGAACAACACTTTGGCCGAGGCTCTGATATGCGTATTTGACCTGTCCGCCGACGGAGAACTGGTCCGAGAGGGCCCTCCCGTAACCGATCCCGATGACCAATGCGCTGGGAGACGGCCAACCCTCCAAGTCCTGGTACCCCTGGTCGTTCGCGGCGACCTGGGTGAAATGGAAGTCCCCGTAGGCGACGTTCATGAAACTGATGCCAATGACACCATACTGGCCGTCGAACGGAGAGAAAGCAACTGCCCCGGCTATATACTTGATGTCCGCGATCCATTTCATCTGACTCAACGAAAGGTCAACGAATGAAGTGATCCCGGCAAGGCCTGCGGGGTTGTAGAAGAGGGAGGATGAGGATCCCCCGATAGTCGTAAAAGCCTCTCCCATCCCGGTGGTTCGCGCGTCCGTGCCAACGCTCAAGAAGTTGAATCCGGTCTGCCCCAGTTTGGCTTGCCCAAACGCGGCCGATGCGAACAAACCGATCACGAAGACCATCGTCGTACTCATAAGCCCGATTCGTTTCATAGATAATTTCCTTACATGGCTTCAAAACTCAAACATGTGACAGAGGCGCGACCGGCATCACTGCGCATTCCCAAAGTAGGTCGCACTTGTTTTGCCCCGGACCAGGAATCTCAAAAGCTGACCGCTTGTATTACTTGCGAACAGATTTTCCCCGCTTCCCCACCCCAGGAACTTGATGCCGGTGTCGAAGAGGGATTTGTAAGCAGAATACGGAGCACGGGAAAACTTGTCCAGCTCCACTATGACGAGTCCGTCCTGCGAATCGGTCCCGATGTACAAAACGCCGTCGGAGGAGAAAGTTATGGCCAACGGCACGGCCGTTGGATATGCAGCACCGAAGTCGAAATAGACCTCGGCTGTACCCAATGCCCCGGCAGAGATCGGAGCGCGCCATATTTTTTCTCCGGCGTCCGTCTTCGCAGCGAAATAGAGGTAGTCATTGTAAACCCTGACCGATCGAACATAGCCGACGAACGGATACATGGCCGTGGCCTTGTTCTTATCCACCCTGTATATGTTCGTGTTGTTCCCACCCCCCCAGAGGTTCCCGTCTTTGTCGAAATCAATCTCGGAGATGTAGACTCCGCTGCCGAACGACATCCAGATGGCGGCGCTTGTGCCGCCCCCGGGGTTGAACCGGTAGATTGCGCGAACATTTCTCACTCCGTACAGATACCCCGCCGGCCCCATCTTCAGACTCGTCCACTGGGTGACTCCCGCAGTCAGGGGTGCATAGTTTGATCGGACACCCGCCGCAGTGAATTTCAGAATGCCGGCATCGTTGCCAAAGATGGCGTATCCTGCGTAGAGGTTCCCCTCAGCATCGGTTGCCAGGGAATTCGACCGGTCGTCAGCGGCGAGCCCGCCGAAGGATGCAGTTCCGGCGTGCAGCCGGTATTGGTACGTGTTGCTGAACGCCACGGCACCCCGGACGCCAATTCGTACACCAATGCTGTCCATGGTGACCAGGGGCGCGATCATGTTGATCTGCGTGGGGGAGACCGAGAGCAAAACCGCCGGTGAGGCATTGAAATAGACTATATTGTTCGCCGGTACCGGTGAGAAGTTCGTCCCCTGTATGACGATTGTATCCATCCCGGCGAAAGCAGCGCCGGCCGGGCTCATGCTTGTGATCGTCGGTGATTGGCCCTGTGGTTCGCTGGGATCGTACACTCCCATGCTTTCTGGTTCCGTACATCCGCCCAGAGCGAAAAGGCATAGCACGGCAAGGAGAAGCGGAAGAAAATTGTTCAGAGGACGCATAGGTGAGCCTTCCTCCTAGGATTCGAAGCTGTTATGGTGGCAGGTGTTCGAGGTTGCTCGAAATGCATGGTAAATCCACATATCGGCAAAACCGAAGCAACGTGCTTGGGATGAACAGGTACAGCAAAATTCGGCGGGTCGTCGGGTGAGCAGCACTCCGGGAATTCTCGGCGGCCCGTCCCGTCGTCGACGGGACGGACGCGCTGACTCCCATTCGAGTCAGCACGCGTTAGCATACAGCCAAATGTATATCTCCCCTTATGCAAAGTCAAATAGAAACAGATTTCCGCGGATTTCCGCGGCCTTTCGAAATCAGAGCGGAATACTCTACTGCTTCACCAGCTCCACACGGCGGTTCTTTGCTTTCCCCTCCTCGGCGTCATTCGAGGCGACGGGAGCATACGGGCCGTTCCCAAAGGACTTGAGACGCGAACCCGGGATTCCCTCTTTGCGGGTTAATGCCTGCACTACGGCTTGCGCCCTGGCTTCCGAGAGCTTCATATTGGATTCGAGGCCGCCGACATTGTCAGTGTGTCCGACCACGTATAATTTCAATCCATAGTCCTTTTTGAGCAGCTTGGCAATCTCCCCGATGGCCTGTTCTGACTCAGGCTTGATGTCGGATTTGCCGGTGTCGAAGTAGATTCCGTACACGGCGGTGTGGCCTGTGTTCCTGAGTTCATCTAAGAAGACGTCAGCGTTGGCAACGATGTCCTGACTCATGGCCTGTTTCTCGACAATGTACAACCAGTACTTGCCGGTGAATTCCGCCCTAACACAAACCCAGAACTCCTTTCCGTCCTTGGTCAGCTGCATCGTTTCGAGATACTTTTCGCTATAGAGGACTTTCCCTCCGAGCTTCTTAACCGCATTCTCAAAGTTGCGCAAGATCTGGAGCTCGCTCGGTTTGACCTTTGCGGTCGCTTGAGGATAGTAGTCAATGCGCCAGAAATGTCCCTCGACCTGCTCGGTCTTACCCTTCGCGACCGGGAAGGCATAGACGTCAAATTCTTTTTCGACGCAGCCATGAATCCAGGTGGTGGGCATCCGTGTGAAGAGAGGATGATCCTTGCAGTCCTTAACGTCAGTCTGTTGCGCCATTCCGAGAACGATGAAACACAGTGTGCAGGCACAAAGCATGATACTTCTTTTCATTGAAGCCTCCGGAACGATTGACCGTTGATGGGTAGTGACACGCATGAGAAGGTCCGATCAGATGCCCATGTCTTCGGAGCAATAATAGCGAAGAATTGGCAGGAGGTCAAGGGCTGGAGAAGATCGTGAATCTCATCGGCATCGCCACTTCAAACTCGGAGCATGCCGACAGTGCGATCCTTACGCTTGGGTACAACAGCGGGCCCGGATGCGAGTGTCGCCTGCAATTCGGCCGACGGCCTATCGCTCCAACCCGACCACGACCAAGAGCCTGAAGCTCACCGGCTCCTGTACAGCCCAGACATTCCGTTGGGTCAGGTCGACAAGTGTGCTCCCGGAATTCTCGAGCTTCGTGTTTTTTTCTAGAAGATATGCAAGGGGAAGCTGCATTGTCGCCAGTATCTGCATAGGACCCCAGCCGCACGAGAACCCGACCGAGCCGGACATCCAGGTTTCGTTTTTGTAGTCGTGGCGCGTGTGGGATGGCGAGAATGCATATTCCTTTCCCCCGTCAGGGATATCCGAGCTGCCGTATTCTTTCGTTATGAAACTATATTTGCGCAACAGCAAAAGTGAGGCCAGCGCGGAGAAGCGTCCGCTAATGTTGATACCGGTGGAGGCCTCAAATCCAGTGGCAAAGAAGGTGCTCCTGCCCAGGGAAAACGACTCCCACGAAGGGCTAAAGCCGCTCTCCGAGGCGGACGAGTTTCTCATGACTCCATTTTGCGTCGCTCCGATCGAGCCATTCCACCTGGGAGAAGTGTTTTCCATTCCCGTCGTGGAAACCTCGAACAGAAGCCCGAAATCAAAATAACTCTTGCCGAATCTGTAAGTCATCCAGGGGTTTACTTCAATTGTGTACTCATTCTCCGCGTCACTCCTGAGAGGCTCACTATCCACATCGGTGATTGTACTCATGGTGTTGTTGTCGCGGTCGGCGTATTGCAGGAAGAACAATAGACCCAGATCGGCGTCCCCGATTTTCCAGAATCGTATTTTTGAGTACGCGCGAATCAGGTCGTCCGCTATTTTGTCCTCATACCGGCTGTCGGTGATGTACGCACCGTGGAAATTCGAGCCAGGGACGGTATCCGCCAGGCTGCTCTGCCAGTAGTAGGTCTGCCCCCGTTCGCTCCTGTTTCTATAGCGAATTGCCGACTTGTGATCGCCGTGTTCATAACTCAGTTGCAGGTCAAGTTGCCCTCCCCTGTAGAGGGTATAGTCATTGAGGAACCAGGCGTCAAAGTTTTGACTGGACGTCTCGAAGATATGCGCGCAGGGAGAGGTAGTCCACCCCCAGGTGATATGGTCCGATCTTGTTTCGGCGCCATTTTTCGTGAATATGATTTCCGATTCCGGGCGCCCCGTGTTCTTGGATTGATACTGTGCTCTCAGTCCGATGGGATTGCCGAAGAGGTAATTTGCGTACACCAGCTGGACATCATAGTACCTTCTGACAGCATCAGTCCGTGCATTGACGGGAATCAGCTCCATCGTACTGTTGTTTCGCACAATCCCTTCCGCCCTCAGTTCCATGTCGATTCTGTTTGTCCCCAGTTCCAGGTAGACTTTGCCAAAATCCCCGAAGCTCCAGATTCCCCCGACGCTGTATCTGTTGTTGTAGGCGTACGACGAGACTCTCATGAAGGATCTGATAGCGTTCGGGTCGCCGGCATACCCGTCGGGGACGGGGAAATCGAAATTGTTGTAGTTGCTTATGTATGTATCGTTCGGGCGTTCGCTCAGATTCGTCACATGCCCCTGCCATGGCAACGTCTGCGGGTACAAGTAACAAAACGCGGCTTTACCCGGCCACCGCAGTATGTCATGTGGATATGCAAGGAAGGTGTAGAAGGGATTGCTGCCGATGGTGAAATTGGGATTGGCAAGGGCATACAAAGGTGACAGCGCTACGAAAGCAATGATCAGCCTTCTCATGGCGGTTCCCCGGAAGATTTGCCGACTTTGTTGGCATAAATCTCAAAGACTGTGCCATGTGGCCCCGCAGCATGATGCTGAATGTTTATGACTCTCTGTAACTCCTTGCGTTTGTAAAACAGTCACGTGAATTGAAATCTCTACTGTAACCCAAGTCCGGCGGCGGTAATGAAGGCGCGGGAGACTGCGCCAACTTGTGCATCGGGTTGAGCGCGAGCGTTTGGCTGGTGACCCCTATCCCTTCTTGATCACGAGAAGTGGCAGATCGTCGTCACGGGGGTGTCCCTCGGTCTTGATGGCTGCGGCAACCTGGAGGGGTCTAAACAGCGAAGGCATCCTCGACTGGATGCCTTCGGTCTGCTGCGACATCTATCTCTTGCGCGGCCACGTCAGTCTTGAGCTTGAAAGAATCGACCGCCGAGCCGGGTTCCGCCGCATCCTCTGAGCAGGAGCAAGAGGCCGATGGTGACGGCAAGGATAATGAGCAGTGGCCAGAGCCATGGAGTGCCTTTTTTGCCTGCAGCTGCTGCGCCGCTCATGTGGTAGCTGCCGAGATTCTTCAGGTCGCCAAGGCCCAGGACACCGGCGAGTGGTTGCGGGGCAGCGCTAATGATGCTGTCCTTCTGTGACACGAGCAGATTTGTAAGGCCTCCAAGATCCAGACCGCCCTTTCGGATACGATCTCCCAGGACTCCCATGATAAGGAGGCCGGCCACACTGAGCAGTGAACTTGCCGATGGACTCTTGATGCCGGCAACGTTGCTGAGCATGCCCGCAATGGATGACATCTTGTCACCGAAAATCGACGCAAGAAATTTTCCGCCGAGTGCGTTGATCGGTTCTTTTGCACTTCCTCCCAGCAGGCTGCCGACGTTCTTCAAGATGCTCCCATCGTTAGCCTCATCCTCCAGCAGGTCGAAGATCTGGCCCATTGCTCCGGAATCCTGCGCCTTGTCCAGCAGGCCTCCCAGGACGGTGGGAAACGCAGATCCCAAAGCTTTGGTCGTAGCGCTGTCAGATTCGCCCAGCATTCCGCTGGCCCTGGAAATCAGGTCGGGGGTGACGAGCTCCTTCAGTGAGTCAAGCAGGTTTGTTGCCATCGCGTTGCTCCTTTCGAATGGCTATTTCGTCAGGGCGGGGGAAGGAAGAAGGCTACCGTATAACCACACAACGATACGCAATTTCATCGCCAATAAAAAAAGGGCAACGGTTTAGCACAAACAGGGATCATTGTCCGCTTGCATTCTTCTCTCTCTCCGCGCATCTTTGAAAGAAAAGGACTGACGAATGCCATGCCACTGAAACCTGAAATTCGGAAAGGGATCTTCGACGAGCGCAGTTGCACGGCAAGACATGGTGAGTTTGACTCTTCATCCTTCGCGCCGTACTTTTGGTTGAAACCCGTTTCTACACTGTCGACGTCGGAGTACCTCTATGATGCAAAACTCAGACAAATCCTGGTATCGAATTGAGAATGTCGATGAAATAGATTCGCCGGCGCTTGTCGTCTATCCGGACCGTGTTTTGGCGAACATCCAGACAGCAAGGAGAATCGTCCAGGATGTGACATTGCTGCGGCCACACGTGAAGACGCACAAGTCACCAGACGCTGCCGGTCTGCAAATCTCCGAGGGCATCACAAAGT
>DAINBR010000063.1:9370-12383 GCA_036732865.1 Bacteroidota bacterium
ATCGCGGAAGCCGAAATGCTCGCGCTTGCGGGAGCGACCGAAGTCCTCCTGGCCTATCAGCCTGTGGGACCGAAAGTGCGGAGACTCCGCGCCCTGACACGGACCTACTCTCGGACCTCATTTGCGTGCCTGGTCGACGACATGACTGCTGCTGGTGCCATAGCTGATTTGTTTGCCGAAGAATCCGAACCGCTTGAGGTATTCCTCGACCTCAACGTTGGCATGAATCGCACGGGTATTGTCCCGGGTGATGCCGCCCTGGAGCTATACTGCGTATGCGCTGGAACAAACGGGATTCGCCCGGTGGGCTTGCACGCATATGACGGACACATTCACGACAAGGATCCCCTGCTCAGAAGTCAGCGCTGCAATGCGGCCTTTGCCCCCGTTCTCAAGATGCAAGAGGCCCTGATTCGGAGGGGGGCCGGCGCCCCTCTCATTGTCGCAGGAGGATCGCCAACTTTTCCAATGCACGCTCGTCACTCCGGAGTGGAGTGCAGCCCCGGAACCTTTGTCTACTGGGACAAATCGTACCTGGACGGGCTTCCGGACCAGGGTTTTCTCCCCGCGGCGCTCGTCATCACGAGGGTCATCTCACGTCCTACCAGACAGGTTCTGTGCCTCGACCTGGGCCACAAGTCCGTCGCAGCGGAAAACGACATCCTACATCGGGTATTCTTTCTGAATTCAGCAGGCGCCGAAGTCCTCTCACAGAGCGAAGAGCATCTTCTTCTCCGGGTAGACGACTCAGGCTTGCACGCGGTTGGCGAGGTCCTGTATGGATTGCCCTTCCACATCTGTCCCACATGCGCGCTGTATGAGCGTGCGACGACAGTCGTGGATCACAGGGCACAGGGTGAGTGGACGATGGTGGCACGCGATCGGTCGATCAATATATGAGCCACAACTGAATTCTCCGTTCGATGCCGGAATCCGGGGGACATTGGCGAAGGGAACCCCCGGAAAGAAAAACCCGGACAGAACTGTCCGGGTTTTGATTGCGTCAAGCTTCTGCTATCTTCTTCAACTTCTGAAGAGCCGCTGGCCACATTTTGTTGAACATCTCTCCGTACTCGGCTTCAATGTCCATATCGACCAAAACCTCGGTGGAACCACCTCTCGCTTTGAAGGTGTAGTTTTCGAAAGCTGGCGCCCATTTTCTCGCCGACTCGCTTTCTGTGTCTTCTATTCCATTCTGCACAATCCCGATGTGTTCGATGGAAATGAACTCGTACGGATTGTTCTCCGCTATTCTGCTCACCATCCCCCCTTCCTTTCCCGTCTCCGGATCGGGTCCGAGGAACAGAATCTTTGATCCTTTGCTCCAGGCTCCTTTGTAATATGAGCCAGGGTTGAAAGCCGCAGTCCATTCTCGGTACGGCTTATCATCCAGCATCGCATGCCAGACCTTCTCTTTTGGCGCATTGATCACGATTGAGAAGTGTAGTTTTTCCATAGCCTTCTCCGGCTAAAGCACACAGATTTTCCTTTGTCCGGCGCAAGTCCGGATCGCCCATTATAACCAAGCGATGGTGATTTTCTTGTTCGTCTCGTATTGAGTCTTTGCTGAGAGGAAACCAGTGCCGGACAGAGCTCCCTCGAGCGTGCGCGTGATGCTCAGAGTTCCCGGGCCTGCTGTGAATCCGCTCACGTCGAGGGCATCGTGGGTACCGTCGTCAGGTTGGGAATTGTTCTTGCTGTTCGTTGCGTCACTTGCGTTTCCCCTCACCGACGTTCCGGTCCCTGCTATGTAGTGAATCGTGAAGCTGCTCGTACGGGTGAGCTGCGCTCCCGAAATGGTGGGCGCGGCAAAGACCGGACGGGGGGGAACCGAGACATTCGCGGTCGTGTTCACACCACCGCGAGTGAAGAGGCACGAATAGGTTCCGCCGACGGGTTGAATCGGAACGCGCTCCGCGTGACCCACGAGGAGGGCGTTCCAGGTGAGAGCGGTACCATTACACGACAAGGCGATATTCGAGGCCATTTGGACCACCTTGCCGTTCTGGAAGAACTGCATCACTACGATCACTTTGCCGTCCGAAGGCATTTCGTCGATATCCAGAACCGAGATGAGCACATCGACATTTGATGCTGGCGCGTCGATGACAGATGGTGCTTGACACCCGCTGCAGCCGGCAAGACATGCTGCGAGCAAAGCGACCAAGGAACTTTTCACGAACAATATGCCCTTTTGACCCGTTTTCAAGATCATCCGACCCTCCTGGTGTATGGTTGGTGAGGTCCACATTCTCCATCCCTAAACCAGGCAAACGAGCATTTTGTTCCATCGTACCAATGTTTTGGCGATCCACGATGACCACGGGGAGCTCTGGGCTTCTGCCGTGGTTACAGTGTCGCAGCAAACTCCTGTGCAAACCTGACCATTGATGGATCCGCATCATACGGAAGAACGCCGCTTCCGAGCACGGTCGCAGGCCGCCCCCCGGCAAGTTTCGCCAGGTACACCAGCTCCGCCCGAAGAGCCTCCCGATCATCCGAGGCAAACAACCTCGCAGGAGTATTCAATCTCACCGTGACAGACGGGTACTTCTTCATGATCTCCATGAATGCCTCTCGCTCCGTTTCAGCAGGACAGATCACATATTCTGTCCCCGTCCTCAAGAGATCATCCAGGATGCCCGCGGTGTCACCACCGAGGATCAGTGGTGGTGATTCGTTCGTGAGACTTCGGACGCCGGCGATCATTTCGCGAAGTGCAGGAAAAACCACGCTCTTAAACGAGTCCGAGGAAATGATGGGTGGAGAAGCCGCAGAGTCGAAAAACATCACGCGAAACCCTCTGGAGGCGAACGTACGGCACACCTCAAGCTGCCCCGCCACGAGATATTGTAGCGCAGCAGCGACCGCGTCCGGGTTGGTCAGCACCTCGGTCAGAATTCCCTGAAAACCTACCAGCGCGCAGGCGATTGAAAAGGGGCCGCTCAGCGGAATGCGCACTTCAGCCCCCGGGCATTCTTCTTTCAATCGCGCCGCCGCTTCCATAATCATC
>DAINBR010000064.1:0-12372 GCA_036732865.1 Bacteroidota bacterium
CACCGCAATGCGCCTGCAAGCCGCGGTACAGCAAAGAACGGTGTATTGCCGACCGTCAGAGGGGGAAAATATTGGCGTTCAACCGGCAGGAACAGATCATCATCGGGCATCCGACTGTTCACCCCCTCGCAGAGCTGGACGGCATCAAACACCACCTCGAGCACGCCCTGCAGTGGTATCCCTCTCCGGGACGCATGACCGCATGCTGGACAGAGGTAACGGACCTCATCACGCGAATACATGCTGCCGCACAATGTGCAACGATAGCGGAAGGGGATCAACGCAGTTCTCCTGACAATGTTCCCACCAGGCCGGCGTAGAATGCCGCGGCATCGTTCAGATGCTCAACAGGTGTTGCCTCGTTCGGTGCGTGTGCGTACACCTCATTGCCCGGCCCCAATCCCAGGCAGGGGATCCCGCATATGCCGGCAATTGCCACGCCATTTGTGCTGAAGGTCCACTTATCCACCACGGCCTCGCGCCCGAAGAGCCTCCTGTACGCCTTCGTGGCGGCCTCCAGGTGCGGTGAATTCCCGGGCATCGTCCATGTGGGATAGTATTTCTCCATCGGGTAGACCTTCCCCGTGTACGCTGTCTCGTTGTAGGTCAGGAGCGAGACTACGGCATCCGCGACCCCTGCGTTGGCAGCTGCTGCCTGCACCTCCGCCACCGCGCTTTCTCTGGTCTCCCCTGCAGTCAATCGCCGGTCGAGATGAAGCCGTGCACCATCGGCGACGGCACACAGGGACGGCGATGAGGAAACCACCTCGGTGACGGTCACCGTCCCTTTTCCCAGAAACGGGTCGGCACGGAGAATCTCATTGAGCCGCTCGATTTCCAGAGCGATCCGTGAGGCCTTGTAGATCGCATTGACACCCCGCTCAGGTGCCGATCCATGGCAGCTGACACCATCGACTTTCACGTGCATCTCCATCCGTCCGCGATGTCCGCGGTAGATATTCATGTTGGTCGGCTCGGTAAGCACCACGAGCTCGGGACGGAGCCTCTCCTCATTAATCAAGTGAAGCCAGCAAAGACCGTCGCAGTCCTCCTCCATCACGGTGCCTGTCCAGAGCACCGTCAGTTCCTTGCCAAGGCCGAGTTCTTTGATCAGTCGGGCGGCGGTGAGCATGCTGGCCATCCCCCCCTTCTGATCCACCGTACCCCGTCCCCACACCTTTCCATCCTCAACTTTCGGCGTGAAAGGATCGATGTGCCATTGACGCACGTCACCCGGATACACGGTGTCGACGTGCGCATCAAAGGCGATCACGCGCGGACCGTCGCCGATCCTCCCGATAATGCTGCCCAGGCCGTCGATGTCAATCCCGTCGAAGCCGATCGACATCATCATCTGTCTGATGACCTGGATGACGTCCTTTTCTTTTGAGGAGAAGGATGGTGTACGGACAAGGTCACACAGCATGCGGACGGTCTCGTGTTCGTAGGCACGCGCATGGTCAAGTATTGTTTGGTAGGTCATGGGAGTGTGTGTGGAGTAGTGCCAGTCGACATCGTTCAGGTTGACAGTGTGAATCGGCTCCAGACGCGACGGGCGGATTCCTGTGCGTGGGCCATGACCTCCGTTTCATCGATGTCCAACAAGAGTGTGCCGTCTTTCATCAGAATTTCCCCGCCGACAATGGTCGTCACGACTCGTCCTCCCATGGCGCCGAAGACCAGGTGGCCGAGTAACGATTCATCCGTCAAAGGGGTTGGCGGAGCGTACTCAACAATTGCTATGTCGGCCATGGCCCCTTCCCGCAGCGTGCCAAGATCCGTTCCCCAGAGGCGGCTGACAATTGCGGGATTCCCCGACCAAAGTGCGGATGTCAATTCCGGAACTCCGGCTGAAGGGGTGCCCTGTTTGTGCCGCTGCGACCAGACGCCGGTGCGGAGTTCTTCCAGCATGTCGGCCGTCATCGCGTCAGTGCCCAGGCCAACGGTAATGCCTCGCTTTTGGCATGCCCCGATGTCGGCGATGCCGACGGCATTGTTGAGATTGGACTGTGGATTGTGGACCACCATCGTTCCGGTAGCTGCGAGGTGTTCGCGCTCGGCGTCGGACAGATGCACGCAGTGTGCGGCAATGCTCCCCCTGCCGAGCAGGCCAAATCGGTGAAGGCGTTCAACGACCCGAACACCGTGGCGTTCGCGTGTGATACGCTGGTCGGCTTCTGACTCCGCAACGTGGATGTGTACGCCGCTTTGTGTCTCTTTCGCGGCAGCGCCGGCAGCCTCAAGAGTCGATCCGGAGAGCGTGAAGGAAGCATGCAGGCCGAACAACCCGCGAATGCGATCGTGCGGCGTCCCCCTGCACCGGCGCAGAAAGTCCTGATTTTCCTCAATCCCCAGCCGCGCTGCTTCCATACCATCCCGGTCGGATACTTCATAGCAGAGGCAGGCACGAAGTCCCGTCTGCAGAACCGCGCGGGCAATGGCGTCCAGCGAGCCGCGAACCGCACAGGGGCTGGCATGATGGTCAATCAACGTCGTTGTGCCACTGCGGATCGCCGCGAGCAATGCTGGAAGTGCGCTGTGATAACAATCTTCAAGCGTCAAAGCCTTGTCCAGCCGCCACCAGAGGTGCTGGAGAATTCCGAGAAAATCTGCGGCAGGCTCCGCGGGTGCCAAGCCGCAGGCAAATGTACTATATAGGTGTGTATGGGCGTTGATGAATCCCGGCAGGACGAGTTTTCCTCCAAGATCCATCGTGGGGACACCATTCGCCGGAATTGAAGAGCGGGACGCGATTTTGGCGATGCGCCCGTCCTGTATCAGCAGGGCGTGATCTGTCAGAACGCGCGGCGGCGTGGCGGGATCGGCAAGGAGACCGTTCACCAGAAGAAGTGATGATGGCATTGTCAGACTTCCTGCATCATCGCACGTTCGGCGGCCGTGCGCGGGCGCATACGCAATGCGCCGGTAAAACACTTTTGCACACAGAGGGAACACCCGACACACTCTGATGGAGCGATCACCGGGTACCGCCGCACATCCATCGTTATCGCCAGATAAGGACAGCGCGCGCAATTGCCACACTGTGTGCAGTGAGATTTCACCAGCTCGGGAACAGTCGTCGAAACCGGAAGATCATCGAATGCGGTGATAGGTTCCGGCAACGCCGAACCGATCAACTCGGCGACGGATGCCACACCGCGGTCGGCGAGCAGGTAGCTCAATCCGGAATGCAATTCGCCGACAACTTCCAATCCGTATTTCATCACGACAGTGCAGAACTGCACGGTGGAAGCACCCAGAGCGAGGAAGTTGGCTGCCGCCCGATAGTCCATCGGGCCACCATTTCCCGAAATGGTCACCCCAAGGCCCGCCGCCCTGGCCAGCATGAGATTGCTGATGGGCAGCACCCCTTCGCCGGACATCCCTACGATGATGCCCTCGTCCCAGCGCCTGGCAGGGGATTCACGAAACGCAAGTGTAGGGAAGCTATTGGCAAGCGTTACCCCGGCCTTCTTGTGCGGATAGCGCTGCAACACATCCCTCACCCGGATCATGATCGACCGGATGGATGTGACAGCCCCTGTGAGTTTGAAGAGCTTGGGAACGGAGGGGTCCCCTGCCTCCATCACCCAATCGATGATCTTTGCCGTCAGACCGGCATCCTGCGAAACCATATCACCGCGGGAGCCATCCCCGCCCTGAGGGCAGGAAAGACTGTATTCGATACCCATCGCTCCGGCTGCTTCCAGCAAGCGAGTATTTGCCTGCCACACCGCGCAATCCGCGGGGTCGTTACCTGTCACCGGCCCGCCCGTGGATGCCATCGTAAGCCGATCGGGGTACTCCCGCACGAGCCGGCCGACTTCGCCGGCGACCCGGTAGAGGTCGTGGCTCGACACATTATCACAGTTGCCATACGTCGAAGCGCCGAATACCACCATGTACTCGCCCGGGATATGCACAGGCACACCGGCAAATGCGGTCTTCATGATGCCTCCGGCCCACCCCGCATCATACGCCTTCTTGACCTGTGCGTACCCGTCAGTGTGCGGCGCAGCCGAAAGGAGGAAGGGAGACTGGATCGTACGACCAAAGAAGTCGCACGTCAACGGCACGGGCAGCAGGGTCCGTCCTGCAAGTATCACCCGGCTTTTGACGAAGCGCTCCCGGGCCGGGCGCGTACCGCCTTTCAGGAACGCATCGATTTCGGCGGCCGCATTCTTGCCGGATGCAACCGCCTCCACCACGGTCGCCGCCCCGTGCACCATATCGCCTGCAAAGAAAACCCCTTTCCGCTTGCGCGGGACAATGCTCGACCTGCTGCCGATTGCGGCAATAACCAAATCACATGCGCGGGACGCCGGCTTCTCTGCGCGGTGCTGCGCAAAATTGTGCGGGTCGGGCTTCTTCCCGGAACCAAGGTACTGCCTGACCGTCATTACTCCCCTGACATGGCCCTTTGCACTGACAATTTTCGTCACTCGCGTACACGCGGTTACGTCAACACCATGTTCAAGCAGGAGTGCCCGTTCATACGCGGTCAGCGGCATATGCTCCGCTTTGCGCCGGTAGAGCATTTCCACGTGTGCGGCCCCGCAGCGTGCCGCGGTGGCGGCACAATCAACTGCAATCGCCCCGCCGCCGATGATCATCACGCGTTTTTTCTTCACAGGGATCTCCGCGTGACGCTCAAGGTATTCTTGCCACGGTATCGCGTATCCTCCACCGGGCATTTCCAGCGCAACCGGTGCATCCTGCCCTATGGTCACGAGGACAGCCGCATATTCCCCGCTCCTGATGAGAGCATCCGGAGAGAATATCGTCGTCTCCGGAACCAGACGAATATTCCCCAGGCCGAGGATAAAATCGATGTCGCGTGTGAGGACCTTCCGATCGAATCTCCATTCCGGTATCAGGTGGCACATCCCTCCTGCACGCGTGCTCAGATCGAAAATGTCAACGCTGTAGCCGAGCTGCCCAAGAACCGCGGCACCACCCAAACCGGCCGGTCCTCCGCCAACCACCGCAATTCTCATCCCGTTGCCTGCCCGGACGGGAAAACCGGGCATCCCCGCACCAAAGGCCTTTTCGATGATTGTGGATTGGACCGCCGGGATGTTCACCGGACGGTCAAACGTGCGGCGAACACATGCTTGCATGCAGAGGTAGTCAGGGCACAATGCACCGCATGTGCCCCCGAGGGGATTGCTGCCCATGATAATTGCCGCAGCACGACGAAAATCGGAGGGTGCCCCGACACGGCTTGCCATGATGAAATCAGCAGGGGAGCAATCAGCCGGACACGCTTGCTTGCATGGCTTCTCCTCACACGACTCACAGCGCTGCAGTTCGTCGCGGAGTTGGGCGTCTGTCAACATCCCCATCGGTCTCTTCTGCCCCATAGCTGACCCCGGTAGTGTATGTTGTGAAACATACCATTTGCATAGTGTAGAATCAATAGAGTTGCGCGCATGCCCCGGCCCGCGCACACCGCAACAGCACTTGCTTGGTGAAAAAAAGTTGCGTAGAGTGGAAGCAACCTCCCGGAGGCGTTGCACAAGTTGAGTCCACCGTATCCGGCGCTACCTATAGATGCCGCGGTTCCGGAAATACTCCGCGCGTTGACAGAGGCTCCCGTCACCGTACTTACCGCCCTACCGGGAGCCGGAAAGACCACGCGTGTCCCCCTGGTTCTGCTGCAACACACTCTCGCGGCTCAGCGACAGATTCTGATGCTCGAGCCCCGCCGGTTGGCCGCACAACGAGCCGCGCAATACATGGCTTCCCTTCTCGGTGGACGGCCGGGGAATACCATAAGAAACCGCATTCGGGGAACAACCGTGGTCTCCGGGTCGACGCGCGTAGAAGTGCTGACAGAGGGAATCCTTACCCGAATGATACAAGACACGCCCGATTTGCCGCGGACCGGGATATTGATCTTTGACGAATTCCACGAGCGGAGTATTCATGCGGATATCGGGCTTGCCCTGGCGCTGGATGTTCAGGCGCATCTCCGGCCGGAGCTCCGAATCCTCATCATGTCCGCGACACTCGATGGCACGGGAGTGCATCGCCTCCTGCCCGATGCACTACGTATCGACATTCCGGGGAGGCAGTATCCGGTCGAGACAGTCTACTCCGCATTTACCCCGGATGGTCCGCTGGAGAACACGGTCTCACATGCCGTCGCGAGAGCGCTGGCGGAAACGGAAGGAGACGTACTCGTCTTTCTTCCCGGCCGGCGGGAGCTTCGACGCACCCGCGATATGCTGCTCGACGCAGGACTTCCTCCCGACGTGCATGTCCATCTCCTGCATGGCGAAGCAGATCCGCACGCACAACGCGCAGCCCTGGCGGTGCCGCGCCCAGGCGAGAGAAAGGTTATCCTTGCAACGAGTGTCGCAGAAACCAGTCTCACTATTGACGGCGTCCGTGTGGTGATTGATTCCGGGGTGGCCCGTGTGCCGCGTTTTGAACCGCGGAGGGGCATGAGCGGCCTCGAGACCGTCCCGGTCTCCGTCGCAACCGCGGATCAACGCCGCGGGCGAGCGGGAAGACAGGAAGCGGGAATATGCTATCGTCTATGGACCGAGGCAGATCATCGCAAGTTGCAGCCGCATCCCGTGCCCGAGATCTTTTCGGCCGATCTTGCACCGCTGGCCCTCGAACTGGCGCGGTGGGGTTCACCCGATGCCGCCGGATTGCGGATGATTGATGCACCTCCCCGGAGCCACCTCACCCAGGCACAGGACCTCCTCCGGTCTCTGGGTGCACTCAGCGCGGACGGACAACCTACTCCGCACGGTCTTGCAATGGCTGATCTCCCTCTTCACCCGCGGCTCTCACATATGGTACTTCGCGCGCTGGATCTCGGTCTCGGCCCCGATGCATGCAATGTCGCCGCAGTTCTCGAGGGCCCGAATGTCTCCTCGGGCGTCGACATCGATCTTGCAACGATCATTCATGCGCTCCAGAATCAGCGTACGATCGAGCGTTCTGCCCGTCTGCGTATCCGTTCGGAAGCCGGACGGCTCCGGCGGCTCCTGGGGATCCCGGATGTACCCGCAACTGATCAATCACCCGGGTTCCTCCTCGCACTCGCATATCCCGACCGCATTGCCCGGCGCCGCGAGAACGGCAACCGCTACCTGCTTGCCAACGGGACGGGTGCGATACTCCCCGGCTGGAGCCAACTGTCGCGATCCGAATTCCTAGCAGTCGGCGAAGTAGATAATGCCGGCATCGAAGCAAAAATCCTGCTGGCAGCGCCGCTGGACATCAGCGATATTCAAAGGGCGGCAGGGCATCGGATGGAAGCTGTCGATGAAATACATTGGGATTCCCGAGCGGAAGCGGTCATCGCGCGGCGGGTACTGCGTCTGGGCGCCATCATTCTTGGAGAACAACCGGCAGCGCCCGACGGAGAGAGTGTTGTCCGGGCTATGATTGAAGGCATCCGGAATCTTGGTCTCGATGCCCTCCCGTGGAATCCAGCGTCTGTATCGCTGCGCTCCCGGAGCGAATGGCTGCGGATCAGTGATCTCGCGGGGAGTAGCTGGCCGGACATGAGTACTGCTACTCTCAAGACTTCGGTCGAACGCTGGCTCGGTCCGTTCCTCTCCGGCATGACACGCAAGGAGCATTTGTCAACACTGGATCTCCATCGGGTACTGAGCTCGCTGTTGTCTCCTTCTCAACGGGCGCTTCTTGAGAAACTCGCGCCTGCTTCGCTGACCACTCCCTCAGGGAGAAGGGCGGCGCTCCTGTATGGCAATGAGCGTCAGCCCGTCATGCGTGTACGACTCCAAGAAATGTTCGGTCAGACCGAAACCCCGACCGTCGGAGGCGGATCCGTTGCTGTAGTCTTGCACCTTCTTTCTCCAGCCGGTCGGCCGCTGGCTGTCACATCGGACCTCAGGAGCTTTTGGGCGAACGCATACACGGATGTCAGAAAACAGATGCGTGGCCGCTACCCGAAGCACCGGTGGCCGGAGGACCCTTTGCGTGCAACCCCGTGAAATCTACAAGGCGGAGGAATCATGAACATCCAGTCAGGTGTGTCCCGGATAATGCTCTGCGGCTGTGTCCTGGCGCTGAACCTCCATATCCACTGTTCGGCACAGGTACACACCGACCAGCCCCGGTATCTCAACCCCGCTGTCGCTGTTGAGGAACGCGTAACCGATCTCGTCGCGCGCATGACTCTTGAGGAAAAAATCGCCCAGCTGCAGTGCACGCTCAAGAAGATCGAATGGGGAAAAAACCTGACCGTCAACGGACTCGGCGGTGTGGGGCCGATTCTGCGGACATGGCTGCCGGCGGATGCTGCACACAAAGGCAACGAGATCCAGAAGCTGGCTCTTGACAGCACCCGTTTGCACATCCCGGTTCTCTTCCACGACGAAGCACTTCATGGGCTCGTCGCAAACAGGGGGACCAGCTTCCCCCAGGCGATTGGACTGGCAGCGGCTTGGGATCCTGCACTTATCGACGCGATCGGCGGAGTGATTGGGAAGGAGGCACGGAGCCGCGGCATTCGCCAGGTGCTGTCACCAACCATCAACATCGCGCGCGACGTGCGATGGGGCCGCGTAGGAGAAACCTATGGCGAAGACCCGTACCTGCAGTCGCGGATAGCGGCCGCGTTCTGCCGGAGCATAGAACGCGAAGGGGTAATTACCACGCCGAAACACTTCATCGCGAACTATGGCGACGGGGGACGGGATAGCTATCCTGTGAGCCTCTCCGAACGCGAGTTGCGTGAAGTCTACCTCCCCCCCTTTGAAGCGTGTTTCCACGAGGGGGGCGCCGGCTCGGTCATGGCATCATACAACTCCACCAATGGTGTGCCTTGCTCTGCAGACCCCTGGCTGCTCACAGACCTGCTCCGTACGGAGTGGGGTTTCGCAGGGTTTGTGGTCTCCGACTACGGCTCCGTCGCGGGAATCCGGGAAAAGCACTACGTCGCTGCGACCGAGCGCGACGCGGCTTCGCTGGCATTGCGCGCCGGACTCGATATGGAGCTGCCGGAAATCAACTACTACGGCACGCCACTGCTGGAAGCGGCCCGCGAGAATCCGGGCACGGTACGGGCGGTCGATGCCGCCGTACGCAATATACTCCGCGCCAAATTCCGCCTCGGTCTTTTCGAAAAGCCGTATGTTGATCCCTCACTGGCCGAGGCGGCAAATGACAACAACGAAAGCAGGGCATTAGCCCGCCGGGCTGCACGCGAGGCGCTGGTTCTCCTGCGGAATGAACGGAACACTCTCCCTCTCCAGCTGTCCCTCAAATCCATAGCGGTCATCGGACCGTGTGCCGACTCCGCAGTGCTCGGAGACTACAGCGGATTCGGAATGAAGGTTGTCACACTCCTCCAGGGAATCAGGAACGCAGTCCCGACAACGACAACGGTGTCGTTTGCAAAGGGGTGTGAAGTTGGGTTCGCCTCACTCCCGCCTGTTCCAGCCGTCTTTCTACGGCCGCCGGGGGCACGACAGGGCGATCACGGATTGCAGGGGGAGTACTTCGGCAACCAGTCGTTCTCCGGAGAACCCGCCCTGGTGCGCATTGACCCCGAGATCAATTTCACATGGGCAATGGGATCTCCAGATACCTTGCTCCCCGATGAAAATTTCTCCATTAGATGGACCGGCACGATCACTCCTCCCCGCACAGGGATGTACCGGCTTGGAGCCAGCACGGACGACGGAGTCCGCCTCTGGCTCGACGGGAAGCTCCTGATCGAAAGCTGGTTTGATCGCGGCGCGACCCTCGATGCGGTGACAGTGAACCTCGAAGGTGGACGGGAATACCAGGTGCGCATGGAGTATTACGAGAATACGGGTTGGAGCCATGCAGCCCTCGTCTGGCAACCCCTCTATGACGCCGAACCTCTCCGGGAAGCGGCGGTGGAGGCGGCGAAGGGTGCCGAGGTGGCTCTGGTCGCCGTGGGGATTATGGAAGGCGAAGGTCATGACCGCGCGCATCTTGAGTTACCCGGATCCCAGGAGCAACTCATCAAGGCAGTTGCAGCGACGGGCACACCGACGGTGGTCGTCCTATACAACGGCAGTGCGGTCACGATGAGCAACTGGATCGACGACGCTGCGGCAGTCCTGGAAGCCTGGTATCCGGGAGAGGAAGGTGGAAACGCCATCGCCGATGTGCTCTTCGGCGCATTTTCACCGGGAGGCAAGCTTCCGATCACGTTCCCGCAATTTGTAGGACAGGTGCCGCTCTATTATAACCATCTGCCGACGGGACGCGGAAACGACTACTGTGACATGAGCGGCGATCCTCTCTATCCCTTCGGCTACGGTCTGAGCTACACCACCTTTGACTACAGCGATCTGCGTATTGTCCCGCAAACGATTCGACCGGACGGCAACGTGCGTGCGAGCATCGACATTCGGAATACCGGAGCGCACTCCGGAGACGAAGTTGTTCAGCTCTACATACATGATCCCGTTGCGTCAATGACCCGACCCGTGATGGAGTTGAAAGGCTTCCGCCGGATCTCACTCAGACCGGGCGAGAATACCACCGTGGTATTTCACCTTACGTCGAAAGAACTTTCGTTTCTCAACCACCGGTTAAAACCCGTGGTTGAACCGGGCACCATCGATATCATGCTGGGCAGTTCATCAGAGGACATCCGGACAAGAGGGGTTGTGGAGGTGGTCCGACAATGACCCCGCGCGATCGCATACGCAACATCATCACCCGCCGACCTGCAGACCGCTGCGGATTCTGGCTCGGGAACCCTCACCCGGATACGCTCCCGATCTACCACACATACTTTGGAACCACAACACTCGAAGAGCTTCATCAGACACTTCGGAGTGATTACCGATGGATCTCGCCACAATTGCTGGAATCGACATACCGGGATCCCGATGGAAATGGCTTGTTTGACTGCCGGAAATACAAACACTCTCTCGGAGAAGCGGGTCCGCTGGCTGCGTACGAATCGGTGCGGGACGTGGAACGCTATTCCTGGCCCGAAGTGCGCTATCTCCACACCGGGGAATGCATCAGCATCCTCAAAACGACCGGAGATTTCTATCGTGCAAGCGGCTATTGGGCGCCTTTCTTCCATGATGTTATGGACCTCTTCGGCGTGGAGGAATTCATGATCAAGATGCACACGACGCCCGCCGTTGTTGAGGCAGCACTGGAGCGGGTATGCAATTTCTATCTTGAGGCAAACGTGCTCCTGTTCCGCGAGGCGGGAGATTTGATCGACGGGTTTTTCTTCGGCAACGATTTCGGAACACAGCGGGAATTGATGATCGGCCCCGGAGATTTCGATCGGTTCATCCTCCCGTGGATCACACGGTTTGCAGCTCAGGCACGGTCGTATGGCTATCAGGTCATCCTGCATTCGTGCGGTTCGGTACACCGGGTGGTAGACAGGTTGATCGACGCCGGAATCGAATGTCTGCATCCGCTCCAGGCTCTGGCACATAACATGGAAGCAGCTGTCCTTGCGAGGGATTTCGGAGGGAGGATCGCTTTCCTTGGCGGTATCGATACGCAGAATCTGCTGGTATACGGGTCACCACAGGCCATACGGGATGAGGTCCGGCGCATCTCCGACATCCTCGGCCCCAACCTGATCATCAGTCCCAGTCATGAGGCGTTGCTGCCAAACGTCCCCCCCGCCAACGTGGCAGCCATGGCGGAAGCAGCGACTGCGCTCTAGAAGACCATCCTGCAATCACGAGTGTGTCGGCATGCATGCCGTTCGATTACGGACGTGCATCCTTCACACAGCGAAAACCTACGGTCGCACATCTGTCAAACCCCGGCGAAACCAGAAGGAGTATCTGGGGGTTATCGACGGGCTGCGGCCCTCCCTGCACGTACCACCAGCTGGAAGTCGGGTTGTAATAGGAGCCGCCGCGGAGCATCCCGAAGTAGAATGTCCCGTTGTCGTACTGGTCATTCATCAGCTGCCAGACATTCCCGACGAGGTCCATAACGCCGAACGGACTTTGCCCTTGCGGAAATGCATCCACCGGAGTTGTCACACCTGATCCGTTGTTGCACCTGGTCGAATCGAAAGTGTTCCCCCAGGGGAACTTGCGTCCGTCGGTGCCTTGGGCAGCGTACTGCCACTCCGCCTCGATGGGGAGTCGCTTCCCTGCCCATCGGGCATATGCCCGGGCATCCGTCCGATCTACGTACACGACAGGATGCTTCCCCTTTCCCTCAGGAGGTTTGCCTTTCACCCAGTGCTTCAGAAAATTCGATGTGTCCGCCGGCCGGTAGCCTGAACCCCGCAGGAAATCCAGGAACTGGTCGTTGGTCACCGGATACCTGTCCATATGATAAGCAGAAAGCTCCAGAATGGACTTTCTGGATCCCGGATAAGGGATCACTTCATTTGGACTCAGAAAGCTCCGC